>NZ_CALUMA010000016.1 GCF_944321625.1 uncultured Slackia sp. | reverse complement strand
AGCCCCTATGGGATCGCATGGCGGAAGCCGCGCGCGATGCGGGCGTCCATGTGGAACTTTCTACGGCGGCCCTGCGAAAGAACCTGGGCGACTACTACCCCGCCGAAGGACTGCTACGCCGATTCTGCCAGGCGGGCGTGCCGATCACCGTGGGGTCGGATTCGCATGAGGCATCGTCCGTCGGCTTTGGCATCGCCGAGGCCTACACGCATGCTGCGCACATCGGCTACCGTAGCGTCGACGTACCAACCGTCGACGGCGATTGGCGCACCATCGCACTCGATTAATTCACTCGATGCAAGAGCTGCGTCGTTAGACGGCGATAACGCACGCCTGACGATGGTTAATGCCGGCGCGCATCCAGCTCACCAGCAAGTTCTTCGATGCTCACGCAGTGGCGCTCCAGCACCACCATCAGGTGATACACCAGGTCGGCGGCCTCGTAGCGAATGTGGTCATGGTCGTTGTCCTTGCAGGCGAGCGCCACTTCCACGGCCTCTTCGCATACCTTCTTGAGCGCGTAATCCTCCGGCCCCTGCAAAAGGCGCGCCGTGTAGCTCTCCTTTGGATTCGCATCGCGACGGCCCGCGATCACCTGCGCCAATCCCGTGATGGTCTCGCCGATGTTGCCCGGCTGCACGTTGGCGGTTCTCTCGCCCATGATCACATCTCCAATTCGTTGAAAAAGCAGCTGCGCGCGCCTGTGTGGCACGCCGGCCCCGGCGAATCCACGCGCACCAGCAGGCAATCCCGGTCGCAATCGGCCGCTACCGAAATCACGCGTTGCATGTTTCCGCTGATGGCACCCTTGTTCCACAGCTCTTGGCGCGAACGCGACCAGAACCACGTGGTACCCGTCGCAAACGTAAGCCGCAGCGATTCGGCGTTCATCCACGCCATCATCAGCACCTCGCCGGTGTCATGCTGCTGCACGATAGCGGGGATAAGCCCCCGGTCGTCGAACTTCAGATTCGCCTTGTCGATACGCATACGCGTCCTCTTCTAGAAATCAAGCCGCACAGGGATGCCCTGCGCCGCCATGTACTCTTTCACCTGACGAATGGTGAACGTGCCGAAATGGAACACGCTCGCCGCCAACACCGCGTCGGCCTCTCCCTCGATGATGCCCTCGGCGAAGTGCTCGAGCGTCCCCACGCCGCCCGACGCGATTACGGGGATAGGCACGGCACGCGCCACCGCGCGGGTGAGCGCCAGATCGAAGCCGTCCTTGGTACCGTCGCGGTCCATGCTTGTAAGCAGAATCTCGCCGGCCCCGCGCCTCGCCGCCTCGCGCGCCCATTCGACGGCATCGATGCCGGTTGCCTTGCGGCCGCCCGCCACGTACACCTCCCAGCGATCGGCGCCGGGTGCGTCCGGCTCGCCCACACGCTTGGCGTCGATAGCGCACACCACCGCCTGCGTGCCGAATGCCGATGCCGCAAGCGTGATAAGCGAGGGGTCCTTCACCGCCGCCGAATTGAGCGACACTTTGTCGGCACCCGCCGCAACCATGGCGCGCATGCCCGCCAAATCGCGGAAGCCGCCGCCCACGGTATACGGGATGGAAAGCTCCTCGGAGGCGTGCGACGCCATATCGATCGTCGTGCCGCGATTATCGCTTGTGGCCGTGATGTCGAGGAACACCACCTCGTCGGCGCCCGCGCGGTCGTACGCCGCAGCAAGCTCCACGGGATCGCCCGCATCGCGCAGGCCCACGAAGTTCACGCCCTTCACCACGCGCCCGTCCTTGACGTCGAGGCACGGAATCACTCGTTTGGTGAGCATGCGTCATGCCCCCTTTCCCGATGCTGCAAGCGCCTCCCCCAACGTGAACGCGCCCTCATACAGCGCGCGTCCCGTAATGGCGCCTTCGATGACCTGCGGTCCGAGGGCAGCTAGCGCCCGGATGTCCTCAAGCGTCGAGATGCCGCCCGACGCCACCACGGGGAAACCCGCCAGCTGCGCCACGCGGCGATATGCCGCCGCATCGATGCCCGTCTGCATGCCGTCGCGCGCGATGTCGGTATACACAAGATGGCGGAAGCCCCAGGAGGCGAGCTGCTCCACCACGTCTTCCAGACGCAGCGCGGCGCCCTCGCGCCAACCGTTGACCTTCACCTCGCCGTCGCGCGCCGCCACGTCGGCCACCAGAAGGTCGCCGAACTCAGCCGCCGCCTGACGGGCGAATTCCGGGTCGCGCACGATGGGCGTGCCGATGGCGATGCGCTTGCACTCCAGCTCAGCAAGCTCCTCGATGCGTTCAAGCGAGCGCACGCCGCCGCCCACATCCACCGAAAGGCCTTCTACCTGACATATCGCACGGATGGCGGAGGCATTTGCCGCGCGCGCCGCCTCATCCTCTTCGAACGCGGAAGAAAGATCGACCACATGCACCCAGGCAGCGCCCTGCTCGACGAACGAACGCGCCATAGCCGCCGGATCGTCGGAATACACCGTCATGCGGCTGCGGTCGCCGCGCTCAAGGCGCACCACCTTGCCGTCGATGAGATCGATTGCGGGAAACAGGATCATCGCGCCGCGCCTCCTTCCGCATGCGCATCGAGGGCGGAAGACTCGCCTTTTTCCTCGGAGGCTTCGTTGCCTGACGGCGCACATGCATCGGACACCACGCCTTCGTCCTTCGCCTCACCTACCTGCGCATGTTCGGCGACGATGCGCACGAAATTACGCAGGATATCAAGACCGTGGGCAGACGACTTCTCGGGATGGAACTGGCAGCCGTACGCATTGCCGCGCCACACCACCGAGGCAAAATCGCGCGCATAGAATGTGCGCGCCGCAACATCGGAGGCCGCGGCGTCGTCCCCGAGCGCGTACGAATGCGTGAAATACACGTTCACGCCTTCCGCCACGCCGTCGAGCAACGGGCACGCCGCGCCCGCAGGCGTCTTGTGAAGCTGGTCCCAACCCACATGCGGGACTTTCAGGCGATGCGACGGCAGAAGTGTGCACGATCCGGGCAGCACGCCCAATCCACGCACCCAGCGCTCGCCATCGGCCTCGAATACGTCGCCCGGCACAAGAGCCCCTTGCGCCGGCGCCTCGTCCGTGCCGAGGGGGCACGAATCGCTCGTACCGTGGCCGAGTACCGCTGCATCCCCGCGGGAACCCCCAAGTTCCTCATCCGCGGGCACGCCTTCGGTGCCACGCTCAAACAGCAGCTGCATCCCCAGGCAGATACCCAGAAACGGCGTGCCCTTCCCCCCGGCCACGGCATCGATCACGGCCCGGTCCTGGCCGCTTTCGCACATGAACGCGATTGCGTCGTAGAACGCGCCCACGCCCGGCAGCACGATGCCGTCCGCCGCCCGAATGACCGCAGGGTCGTCGGAGATGACGGCATGCCCGCCCACGCGCTCGAGGCCACGCGCCACACTGGACAGGTTCCCCTTGTGGTAATCCACCACGACTATGGTTGGCTTATATGACATAGCGCTCCTCATTGAACCGGAAGGCGGCTTTCGCTCCTTGCCGCAAAGCGTGTCCGCCGTAGAATCCCTTCGTTGAAAAGGACGTCATTTTGACGGTCTTTTCGCTCGAAATCGAGAATATCACCGTAATTTTGACGTCCTTTCCTCGGCGCGATGCCCGCCCTCGGCATAGACGGGCGACACGTCGAATGCTACAGACACCCTTTGGTCGACGGGATTCCCGTCTCGCGCGGGTCCACTTCAACCGCCTCGCGCAGGGCGCGACCCACAGCCTTGAACGCCGCCTCGATGATGTGGTGGCCGTTCTCGCCGCAGATCAGGCGCACATGCAGCGTGATTCCAGCCTCACGCGCGAAAGCGATGAAGAACTCCTTGGCAAGCTGCGTGTCGAAATCGCCCACGCGCTCGACGCCCACCGGCACCTCATAGAACGCCTGACCGCGGCCGGAAATGTCCACCGCCGCCATCACCAGCGCCTCATCCATGGGCACGAATGCGTGGCCGAAACGCCTGATGCCGGCCTTGTCGCCCAGCGCCTGCGCAACGGCGCAGCCCAGCACGATGCCCGTGTCCTCCACGGTGTGATGCGCATCCACGTGCAGATCGCCCTTGATAACCTTGGCATCAAGGCCAATCTTGCCGTGACGCGCGAACGCATCAAGCATGTGATCGAAGAAGCCCACGCCGGTCTCGATGCTGCGCTCCGAGGCGTCATCCAAGTTCAGCATCACGCGAATCGTGGTCTCGCTTGTTTCGCGCATGCAATCGGCCATGCGGCAACCCTGTTCCACCATCGTTCCGTCCCTCTCTTAAAACGGAGCCGCAGCGCACGCGCCATGCGCACATGCGCCGCGAACACCGCTGCGGTTTCGTCCTATTCCGCCAGAATCGTTTTCAGCGCGTCGAGCACTGCATCGTTTTCCTCCGGCATGCCCACCGTGATGCGCAGGCAGTCCTCAAGCCCCGGTGCGTAGGAGAAATCACGCACCAAGATGGAGAACTCGTCACGCAGACGCTGACGCACGACGCTCGCCTGGGGCAAGCGTACCAGCAGGAAGTTGCCCTGCCCCGCCCACACGGCACCCTGCGGTGCAAGCGGCTCGGTAAGCGCACGCAAGCCGGAAAGCAAGCGCTCCCGCTCCGAGCGAATCGTCTCAATCACCGGGGCAAACGCTTCGCGCTTGCGCACCGCCGTGAGCGCCGCCGCCTGCGTGAGCACATTCACCGAATAGATCTGACGAATCGCGGCGAACGCCTCGATGACGTCGGGCGCCGCCAGCACATATCCGCAGCGGATGCCCGCCTCGCCGAACGCCTTGGACAGCGTATGCAGCACCACCAGATTGTCGCACTCGCCCAGCAGACACTCGACGCTGGTGCCCTCGTCGGCGAACTCGCCGTATGCCTCATCGACCATCACTAGCCCGGGACATGCCGCGCACACCTCACGCGCCAGATCGATGGAAAGCACGTCGCCCGTCGGGTTGTTGGGCGAGGTCAGAATCACCAGGTCAGCCTGCACGGCTGCGGCAAGCAGCTCCTCGCAGCGCAGCCCGTACGTCGCCTCATCGCGCCACACACGCTCCACCGCGGTCTGGGTGAGCGATGCAAAAAACGCGTATTCGCTGAAGTCGGGCGGACACGTGAGCAGCGTACGCCCCGCGCCGCCAAAAG
The DNA here is from genome assembly GCF_944321625.1 of uncultured Slackia sp. Taxonomy (GTDB): domain Bacteria; phylum Actinomycetota; class Coriobacteriia; order Coriobacteriales; family Eggerthellaceae; genus Slackia. The sequence goes on along the minus strand of NZ_CALUMA010000016.1, from coordinate 422 downwards.
CCAGCAGGAAGTTGTACAGGAGCTCGTCGCCGCCGTTGCCCACGCAGACGTTCTCGCGGACCACGCCGTGCCATGCTGCCAGCTCGTCACGCAGGTCGTTGGACATCGGGTCGGGATAGCGGTTGAGCGGCGTGGCGGCGAGCGCCTCGTCAACGGCCTCACGCACGCCCTCAGGCAAGGGATAGGTGTTCTCGTTCGCCGAGAGGTTGATGTCGCACGGCGTGAAGGCGGGGTCATACGGCTCAATCTCAGCCAGATGCGGCTGCACGAGCGCACGCATACGTTCGGAAAGCTGCGTCATGTCTTACGCCCCCTTCGGCGCGGCGCCCGCGACCACCGTGGCCTCGTCGTCGCCCGGCCAGGCGATATCGGTCAGATTCGCGGCGGCAAGCGCCTCGTAGGTGACGGCATCCTCGCCCTGC
>NZ_CALUMA010000015.1 GCF_944321625.1 uncultured Slackia sp. | reverse complement strand
GATCCTCGCCGCGCTTGTTGTCGTCGGTCTTGATGAGGAGGCGGTTGCCGCGCTCGTCAGCCACGCCGATAGGACTTGCGCTCTGACCGTACATGGACCATGTGACCATCTGCAGCTCCGGGAAGGCGCGCCCCATACCATCGGCATCAAGCAGCGGAATGCCGCGACGCGCCGCCGGAAGCATAGGGTGCAGCGAGTTCCAGCCGCCCGCCTCGGAGGGCAGCAACGCGTCAAAGGTATGCCCCACCTCGGCCTCGAGGGCTTCGAGCGCATATTCGGGCTCGGGGCCCGCGGGCACTTTCTCTACGAGCACCGTGGGCGCGCCCAGGCCCATAGACACGGCGACACGCGCGTCGTCGGGCACTTCATCGAGCTCAAGCAAGGTGATTTCGCCATATTCTGCCACGGTCTGCTTGGCGATGAGGATACCCACATACGGATTTCCGCCACCGCCCGACGCCATGACCGCCGCGCCCATCGCGATGTCTTCGACCTCTTGCGTTCCCAGTTTTCTCATGATTTCCTCGACTAGCAATCGTCATACTTTAGTGCGCTGTAGCACTAAAGTATCTCAGCCTGAAAATGCGGCGGGCGCACACGACCCGCCGCTTTTTATTCCTAGATACGCAAATCGCCGACGGCTTTGACGCGCACGCGGGTGGCGTTGCCAGGCAGATACGCCAGCGGAACGTCCTCCACCTCGACGATCTCGATGGTGTCGGGATCGGCACCGGCCTTGACCGCCTCTTCCTTGGCCAAGCCCTTCGCCACCTCGAGCGTCTCGGCGCGGCCGAGCTTGTCCAGCGAGAACACGCGCTCGATCTGGCCGGACACCTGCGAGATGGCGCTGCCCACGGCGTTTGCCACGCCAAAGTTCTCGGGACGCTTCAGCTGCGCCACGCCTTTCAGCGAGCCAGGCATCAGGATGGAGCCACCACCCACCAGCACCACGTCGATGTCGCCCGCGCTGGTTTTCATGCGGTCGATGCAATCCTCCACCATCTTGACCATGCATGCCAGGGCCTCATCGACCAGATCGGGCGCAAGGAACGCAACCTTCTCGGGGTCGCCCACACCGGGCGCCATGCCCTTTGCCACCACGATGTCGGTTGCCGTGAGCGTGTCGCCGCCAAAGCACAGAGCTTTCTCCGTCACCTTATAGCCCACCGAATCGGGACCCACGGTCACGGTGCCGTCCTCATGATGGCGCACGATAGAGCCGCCACCTAAGCCGATAGAGATGATGTCAGGCATGCGGAAGTTGGTGCGCACGCCGCCAATCTCAACCGCCAGCATGCTCTCGCGCGGGAAACCGTGCACCAGCACACCCAGGTCAGTGGTGGTGCCGCCGATATCCACCACCACGGCGTCCTTAAGACCCGTAAGGAAGCTCGCGCCGCGAATGGAGTTGGTGGGACCGCACGCGATGGTGAGAATCGGGTAGCGCATGGCGTACTCGGCGCTCATGAGCGTGCCGTCGTTCTGGCAGAGATAGATCTCGGCGTCCTTGATGCCCTCGGCGTCGAGCGCCGCGATGAAGCTCTCGGACGTGGTCTTGGCAACGTTCACCAGCGCCGCATTCAGAATGGTAGCGTTCTCGCGCTCGAGCAGGCTCACGCTGCCGATCTCGCTGGAAATGGAGATGGGGAAATCCTCGCCCAGCTCCTCGCGCATGATCTGCGCGGCAGCTTTCTCGTGGCTTGCATCCACCGGCGAGAACACGCTGGAAATGGCCACGCTGTCGCAGCTGCCCTTGACCTCCTTGGCGATGCGACGCACCTCGTCGGCGTCGAACGGCGCAATCTCGCGGCCGTCGAACTCATGGCCGCCCTGCACGAGGAACCACTGGTCGTTGATGGCGCTGCGCAGGTCGGCGGGCCAGTCAATCATGGGCTTGATGGCGGCCGTCGCCGGCGCACCGATGCGAATCACGGCCACGCGGTCGAGCCTCTTGCGCTCCACGATAGCGTTGGTGCAGTGCGTGGTACCCAGCATGGCGTAGCCGATCTGGCTGCGGTCGACCGCCGGATCGGAGAGCACGGCTGCCATAGCGTTACGGATGCCGCCCATCACGTCTTCAGTGGTGGGGCTTTTCACGGCCGCCACCAGATTGAGCTTATCGTCAAGCACCACGGCGTCGGTGTTGGTGCCGCCGACGTCGATGCCGATGCGCCATTGCTTAGCCATTGTTCGCTACCCTCTCTTCCACGGGAACATAATCGAAGTCGTAACCGAAGTAGCGCGGGCCGGCGATCTTCAGGCCGCGCTCGCTGCGCCAATGCTTGTGCACGGGAATACCGATGACCACGCCGCGGGCGCCGTACTTCATGCCCTCGGTGGTGATGGGCAGCGCCGTCTCGATGTCGAGCACGGCAATCAGGTCGGGCGTGCTGCACAGGATCTGGTCGCCGGACTTGCACAGCAAATGTTCGTTCTGGAAACGGAGCTCGCATTCCTTGCCGTGATAGGCGTCAATGCCCTGGAAGTGTGCATAGCCGCGCGCGAAGCCGCCTTCGGTACGGCGCGACACGTCATCCAGCTTGCCGCGGAACAGCTCGTAGGCGCCCAGGAATTCCAGAATCTCGGGTACGGGGTCTACGTTCTTTTCCTGGCATTCGCGAATGGTGCGACCGATGACCTCGCAATACGTAGACGTGCCGGGAATGGAGCAGCGTTTGACGTCTGCGCCCGTCATGGCGTAGTCGGCCATGAACACGCTGCCGCCGGTGGTGATGGCCACGTTGCGCGCAAGTCGCTCCGCCCAGGCGTTGTCCACGGCATCGATGGTGACCACGTCGCCCTTCTCGTCGCACACCACGGCGGGGCATGCGGGGATGTCGAACAGCGACCAGGTCACATGCTGCAGCTCGGGGAACGCGCGGCCCATGCCGTCGCAATCGACGATAGGCACGCCCTTGGCCGCCGCCACCTGGAACGGAAGAAGCGAGTTGAGGCCGCCCGCCTCAAGCGGCATGATGGCATCGAACTTGCGGCCGAAGCGCTCTTCCAGCGCGTCGACGGCGCCCACGCCCTCGCGGCCGTTGGGCACCTTCTCCACCAGCACGGTGGGAGCGCCCAGCATGTGCGAGCCGCACACCCAGGCGTCGTCGTCCAGTTCATCCAACGTAATCATGTCGAACGGGCCGTACTCGTCGATGGCCTGCAGGGCCATCAGCTTGCCGATGTAGGGGTCTCCCCCTCCGCCCGATGCGAGGACCGCGGCACCTACCGCCATGTCCTCCACTTCACGTTTACCGATTTTTCGCACAGCCCGCCTCCTAACATAGCGCAACGCCCGAGCCCAATGCGATGCTTTTGAGCCGCGTTGCTCTTCCTTGGCATACATCGCCTTGTTGAGCTACACCGCCTTATCTCGCAGTCATCCCAGGCGTTTCGCAGGAACTGCTCACTGCAGCATTTTGCAGAAGTCGCTCCCGCTTCTCACATGAATCGGGAACGTATCGAAGCCCGCTCCCGCATACGAAAACGGGGCCGCGTACGCACGCGACCCCGCCGCTTCTCGTATAGATGATACTTTAGCGCATTGGAGCGCTCTATCGGGCGCAGAAGCAGAATTCATCCAACAAACGGGCAGTTCTCGTTCCCTTTGAGCGAACAGGCAAAATGCAACGCGACGTCATGCGAGAAATCCGCGCGACGACCTTCCTCGCCCAGCACGATTGGCGCCCGTCTGCCCAACGCCGCCCGCGCCCCTTCTGGCCCCAATGCCTCGAGTGTCCTTCTGGCCCAGACGCCCATGCGACCCCGTATAAATTCGAGCAAGACGCCTATACCGTCTTCGTCTAAATCCGAACCAGACACCTATGCCGCCTGCGTCTAAGTCCGAACCAGACACCTACGCTGCCTGTGCCTAAATTCGGGGCTCCTGTTGTCCTGCCTTCTTTTTCTCGAAGTCTTCCATGCCGGCGCACACCGCCTTGCGAACAACCCAATACAGCACCAGGGCGACGATGGCCAAGATAGCAAGATAGAAAACGACGATGGGCAGCATCACGAGCAAATACTCCCCGGGATTCATGCCGAACATTCTCATGACGCCCTCCTTCCGTGGGAGAAATCCTTGCGACCATAATACCTGACTGCGGCGCCGCTCATCCTCGCGCCAAGGCCTCCGGTCGAAACGTTCGTCGAGTGCGGCCCAAAACGTCCGAGAGCAATTTTTTTGGACAACAAATCAACCTGGCCGTAAGCCCCCCGCAAAACGCGCCTAAATTGCACCTTCGTTGCATCTCCGACAGTGCCCTTCTGCGCCATCGAAGCACCGGACGGCAGCAAACAAACCCATATCCCCTGGTCGCGCAATCCCCCATGAATTTACGGCGACGCGAAGCAAGCAACGACACACGGCTAACCTGCAACGTTGTCCAAATAATTGTCATCAAGAGGGGATTGGCGATAGCAGCTCAACAAAAGCGCAAGGAAGGTGCAGCGAATCGGCGGAGCCAGATTCCGGGCAGTTCGTGGACGTTTTTGCGACTTTCCCGGAAATCAGAGCAGAAGGGTCGACAAACCATTAATTCCGAACAGGCATTTTAAGGTTTTGCATACTCGCAGCCTCCAGCAACGCCTCTTGCACGCTCGAAAAACCGTTCAAATTCGAAAGAAAGAAGCGAATCGTCCCGGGAAAGTCACAAAAACGTCCACGAAACAGCACCCGACCGGCCGCAAAGACTCTCGCACCGTCGCCACAATACATGTCTCCTTGATTTGGATGAGCGCGATGAAGGCCCCAGCAAAAACCTTGCGCCAGCGCCACAACATGTCCCTTGCGCAGTACCACAGCATGCCTCTTGCGCAGCGCCACAACATGCCCCCTTGCGCAGTACCACAGCATGCCTCTTGCGCAGCGCCACAACATGCGCCCCTTCACCGTGGGAGGCGCGCCTGGCGAGCACGCGCATGCAACACTCTGTCGAGTGAGCCGCTCGGCGGATACCCTACGACTACCGCTTGTTCGCTTTTACCATCACCACGACGAGCAGCACCATGCACGCGACATAACACGCACCCATGAGAATGTCTGTCGTGGCGGCCATATCGTCCATGCCATTGAACCGAAGCAACACAGACGCCGCTTGAAAAGCAAGAGCACACGCCGCAGCGAACATAGGAGCCGCCACAAGCCTGCCCAGCCTCCGCTGGTACGAGGTCTTCATCTCCTCCTTGGAAACGAAATTGTTGCCAGCGATCAAGTTGAGCCACTTGCCCCGCATAAACTGGACGCCCAGCACAAGAAAAAGCAGCGCGAATAGCATCAAGAGAGCAAATATCGTCATGAGACCATCCTATACCCCAAACGTACGCCACCGAACGGATTGCCATGCATCACGCGCATCAGGCGGTACAAGCCGCATTCCCTATAGGCGCTACGGTCCTCTGTCGAGCAATACATCCTAAAAGCGCTCAATCGCTCGAATGGCAGGAATTGCCCAGGTGATAACCGCAAGCACGACCATCGCGACGCCGGCCCCCGCAAACCACGCTGGGGCACCTACCGCGTCGGCGAACAACGACGATGCCACCAACCCCAGGGGCAAAGCCCACGCCATGAGGCTGCCATACAGCCCAAACACACGCCCCAAGAACTCGGGCGGCACCTTCTCTTGCATGAGCGCCGTCTGGGGGCCGGAATAAAACGGCGAGGAGAATCCCATGGCGAACGCTGCGACGAAAAACGCGACAATGCCGCCGGCGCCCAGAAGGCCAGCAAAAATCGTCGCCATGCCGTAGAGCGCCGTGGCAGCAACCACGGTAAACGCCCGGTTTTTGAAGCCGCCGGTTGTCGCCAGAAGCGCGCCGCCTGCGATCATGCCCACTGCGAACACGATTTCCGCCAATGCGGCATCACCTGTGTTGCCTCCGAAATGGTCCAGCACCATGATGGGGAACAACGCCGATATAGGCGCAAAAACCAGCGTAAACGCAAAACCGCACCACAGAAGCGCGAATAGGCCGCGAAAACCCTTGAGCACTTTGAACCCCTCGTCCACTTCGACGAGAATTGCTCGTACGGTTGCAAGAATACCCGAAAAGGCGCCGCAGGAGCGGTTTGCCCCATCCGAAGCATCCGCCGCAAATTCGCCGGGTGCAAGGCCTGAATCGGACGCACGCGCATCGCAGGCCTTTTCGGCGGAATGCCGTGAATCAAGCGCGTCAGTATCGCCCGGCATATCCGCTTCGTCCAAATCGAGCCGAGCGGCCATAATGGCGCACACCGCAATGAGCGCACCCGCCACATCCAACGCAATCATGGCGGTAAGGCCCCAAAGTGGGTAGATGATTGCCGCTGCAGCCGTACCTGCAATGTATCTTCGCCATGGCCGCCTACCCCTCGTACACGGCGCGTACGAGGTATTCCACGTTGCCTTCGGCGCCCTTGATGGGGCTTTCCACGGCACCCGTCACCAAGAAACCGGCCGCGCGAAGAGCGTCTTCCACCTCGCGCACGACACGTTCACGCACGGCGGGGTCGCGCACGATGCCTCGGTCGGTCTCGTCGTGGGCGCTTTCGAACTGGGGCTTCACCAGCGCAAGGAGCACGCTCCCCCGCTCGCACAACGCTGCAAACGTGGAGGCAAGCCCCGCAAGCCCGATGAACGAGAGATCGGCCACCAACACGTCGAACGGCGCGCCTAGTTCCTCAGGACTTGCCGTTTTGATATTCGTGCGCTCGAACACGCTCACGCGCTCGTCTTCACGCAGCTTCCAGGCGAGCTGCCCGTAGTTCACATCGACACACGCCACGCTTGCCGCGTCCGCCTGAAGCAGACAATCGGTGAAGCCACCGGTGGAGCTTCCGATGTCGATACATCGAAGCCCGCTCACGTCCTGGTCGAACGCATCAAGCGCACCCTGCAGCTTTCGTCCGCCACGACTCACGAACTTCTTCTGGCCGCGCACGAACACATCGGCATCGGGGCGCACCTGCACCGCTGCACTCATGGGATACACGTCGTCCACACGCACCTCATGAGCCAATACGGCGCGCAACGCCGCTCCCCGATCAGGGAAATAGCCCAAATCAACCAATAGGTCGTCCAGGCGCATTTTCTTTTGCTTCTTCTTAACCATCGGCATCCATTCGCTTAAACATTTGCGATAAGTATACCAATGGCATGAGAGCCCACACCGCGACAAGCGGCGCCGGGCCGCAGCAAATCGCTGAGACCGTCAACGCGCCCCGAGGAACTATTCACCCAGCTCCTGAGCAATCTCTTCTGCCTTCACGCGGTCGAGACGCGTAAACACTGCCATCACCTGCGCGAACGCGGCATAGACGCCTTGCTCGCTGTTCTCGCACACCTTCGCCGCAAAATCGTCAATCCATTCAAGAAGATGCCTCTCGGCGAACAGTCCCTGCGTCGCAAGCGTTGTACGCACCGCATCATCATCGCCATCGGCGAATGCATCATACGCACGCTGCGCCATGCGCCCCATGTAATCCATCATCGCAGCGATATGGTCATCGGGAAAGCGCTTCTCTACCTGAAGCTTAAAGCCGGCATCGTGGTAGAACGCACGCACATCGAGCGTGCTCTCCTGAAACACCATGCCTTCTTTGCCTGTATAGGCGGATTCCCAAAGACGCACAAACGAATCGCCAGGAGCGAGGAACAACCTGGAATAATCGCTGCGAAGCCTCTCGACGAACGACTGCTCGTCCGCATGCAGCGCAGCCTCCGCGAGGCCGGATCTCGCATCAACCAGACGCGTCTGCGCGTCGGGAGCACCCTCGCCCGTGCGGTAGCCGGCAACCTGTGCATACGCAGGTTCAGCCAACTCGTGGGACAAGACCTCCAGCATCTTCATAGTCTCATCGCCAAACAGCTTGACGGTCGTATCGGCCGAAGGGTCGCTGCCAAACACCACGTGCATGAGACTATACGCATACGCCCGCTGCGCCAGATACATTCCTATTTCCTGCTCGCGTTCACGATTCTCCATCGCGCTCTCCCCTTCCCTGCAAACGCTCTCACGAAGCCGCCGCGCCGCCCCTCATCGAGGCAGCGCGGCGGCACTACAGGAGGAACTACCAGTTCACTTCTTTATAGTTCTCATCGAAGGCGCAATCCTTCGCCTTGATGAGAACGTGCGGCTGGGTCTCGTCGCGAGAAGGAAGCACCGCAATGGTGCCGTCGTCCAATCCCTCGCCGTGCTTGGCGCGCAGCTCGTCGATGTCGCCGAACTCGAGCGCACGGTTGGGGCATCCTGCCACGCACGCGGGCTCGCCGCCTGCCTGGCGCAGGCCGTAGCAGCCATCGCACTTGCCGGATACACCCAATTCTTCGATGAACTTGGGTTGGCCGTAGGGGCAGCTCATCACACACATGCGGCAACCGATGCACTTGCTCTGATCCTGGATAACCGTACCGTCCTCGGCTTTGTAGATGGCGCCGGTCGGGCAGTTCTTCAGGCAGATGGGATCCTCGCAGTGGTTGCAGCCGAACGAATAGCTGTACGCCTGCACACCGGGAAATTCACCCACGGAGTAGGTATGCACCTCGCGGTAGAGCGTACCCACATCCAGACGATTCTTGTCTTTGCAAACGACCTGGCACGCGCGGCAGCCGATGCAGCGCGTCATGTCAAAATAGAATCCAACAGTCATCGCTTATCCCCCTTAGCCCAAATCGATGATGCGAGCATCGGTGTAGGCGTCGTCTTCCAGCGGCTCGCCGGCGTACTTCTCGAAGTTGCAGTTATTGTTGTTGTAACTGGTCACACCGCATCCCGAGATATCGTTGCCCATGAGGAAGTTGTCGGCGCCGCCTTCATCGATGCCGGTCTCCTCGTTCACGCGCACCCACGAGCCATGCGGGATGCCCACCTCGCCGGGACGCAGGATGTCCATGACGCACGCCTTGCGCAAGACCTCGCCGTACTTAGTCCACACGCGCACGGTGTCGCCGTCCACGATGCCCTTCTCTTCCGCGTCGGAGCGGTTGAGGAACACCGGGTTGGGCCACGCCTCGCGCATCCACGGACAATTGTCGAACACCGTATGCGAGCGGCGGAAATAGTGCGGATTGAACAGCAGGTAGGGGTATTCGCCCTTCTCGCCGTCGATGTTGCCGTCCACGAACGTGGTCTCGTAACCCAGCGTGGGCACGAGGTATTCGGGATACGGCTTGTAGTCATGATCGATAAGTCCGATGCTGTTGAACAGATCGGCCTTGGACTGGCAGGTGATCTCGAACTTGCCGCTGGGGCTGGTAAGCGGATTAGCCTCGGGGTCGGCGATGAACGCAGCGTAGCCGATCTCGCTGCTGTACTTGTCGCCCTCGTGGCGCTCCACCTGGTAGCCGCCGTTGCTCACGAATTCGTCCAGGGTCACGCGGCCCTGCTGCGGCGTGCCCTCGACGCCCCACGCATCGATGTCTTCCTGCGTGATGGTGATGAGCGGTTCGTATTCGCCAGAGTCGTCATCCTTGATGACCGTAGTGCCGGCCAGCGCATTGAAGAACGCCTGCGTCTCGCTGAAGGGGTAGGCCACGGCAGGATCAACACCCAGGGCCTCCATGATGAGCGAGTTGATCTCGGCGTCGGTCTTGGCCTCATACAGAGGGTCGGTCACCTTGGAGAAGCAGTACAGGAACTCGCGGTTCGACGAAAGCAACCCGCCGGGGACCTCCCACTGCGTGGTCACAGGCAGCACGATATCGGAATACATGGCCTGCGTGGTCATGAACTGCGCCTTCGAGACCACGAAGTCCATCTTGCGATGCGCCTCGATACCGCGCTTCATGTTGGGGCCGGTCTGCAGATAAGCATTCTCGTCGTGGATGATGCAATGGATGTCGCAAGTATCATCGTAGCCGGCATAGGAGCCCGGGCCGGAGTACCAGTCGCCCACGCTGCGGAACTCGCCGCTGAAGCATGCTTCCCACGTCTGCGGGCCGGAAATGACCTTGTCGATCTCGTTCTCCAGGCCGGGAAGACCCGAGCTGCCCGCCATGATGAGCGGATGACCCGTGTTGTTGCCGGCGTTGGCATGGTAGTTGTTGGACACGCAGTTGCCCGGCTTGCCGATATGGCCGCCCATGCAGCCCAGCGTCATGAACAGCTGCGGCACGTTCTCGGAGCCGTTGCAGCGGGCCGCGGCGAAGTTGTGCAGCATCCACACGTTGTGCGTCTTGCCGATTTCGCGCGCAAAGTAAGTAATCTGCTCCACGTCCACGCCGCAGATCTTGGAGGCCCACTCCGCGGTCTTGGGCTCGCCGTCGTACTTGCCCTCCACGTAGTCGCGGAAGTTCACGTCCTCCTTGAGGTCGGCAGGCTTGTGATCGGCATCGAAGCCCACGGTGTACTTGTCCAGGAAGTCCCAGTCGATGATGTTGCCCTCTTCGGCATCCAGACGCAGCATCTCGGAGGCAACACCCAGCATGAACGCCGTGTCGGTGCCGGTGCGCACAGGAATCCAGTACGCATCGAGCATCTGCGCGGAGGCCGTGTAGATGGGGTCGATGGTGATGAACTTCACGCCCGCCTCTTTGGCGCGCAGGTAGTGATAGCTCGGCGTGCCGGCGGCCGACCACGCGGGGTTGGACGCATGGAACACGATGGTCTCGGCGTTGAGCATATCCATACGGTCGTTACACACACCGGAATCGGTGTAAGGGATGCCGATGGTAGTCGCGGTATTCAGCAGGTAAGAACCATGCGAGGTGGAGTCGGCGACGGAGGTATGACCGCCCCACGCAAGCAGCGGATTGAACGCGTAGCGCGAGCCATAGGAGCCAATCAGGAAGGCCTGGTTGCCATACTGCTCCTTGATGCTTTTGAACTCGTCGGCCACATACTGGATGGCCTCATCCCAGCTGATGCGCTCCCACTCATCCTTGCCGCGCATCTCGCCATTGGGGTTGTCAGGGCTCCAGCCCTTGCGCTTCAAGGGGTACTTGATGCGATCGGCGCCGAAGCACTGCTGCTGCTGGGACTTGCCGCGCACGCAACCGCGCTGCTGCGGGTAGTCGAACGAGTCCTCATGACTGTCGTCGGTCTTCTGACGCACCACCGCGCCGTCTTTGACCATGACCTTGTTCACGCAGCGGCCGCCGCAGTTATGCCAGCATGCCGCAGGAATCCACGTACCGCCCTCAGCGGGATCGGTGGGCAACTCATGCTTGCCCGTTGCATCCAGGCTTGCCTCGGAGGAGCAGCCCGTAGCAGAAAGCGCTGCCGCGCCCGCCGCCACCGCCGCAGACGCCTGCAGGAAGCCGCGGCGAGACATGTTCTTGGTTTCAATGCTCACGATAATCCCCCTCGCTTTTCTACATCATCGCGCTGGTGGCATAGAACGCCCAGCGCGAAAGAGCGACGCCGACAATCGAAAGGACGCAGATGGCGATTGCAACCGCGCGGGCGTTGGTGGCCTTAGTGGCCACGCCCAGAAGCACGCACGACGCAACCGGGGCGATGATGAGCGCCGCGATCTGCATCATGGTATCGAGGCCGGCCTCCGAAAACGCCATGATCTCCAGGGCGATGCCCACGGCGAGCACGAGGTTCGCGACAAGCCCCAGCACGCGCGAAATGCCGGTGCCAAAGCCCTCGCTGTCAAGCACCGCGAACAGCGCGAGGCCCATGGCAAGGCCGCCGCCGACAAACGAGACAACCGTCGCCGGAGCGTTGCACCATACGGAATTGCCCAGGATGTCGATGTAGGCAACGCCCATCAGCACGATGCACACCAGGGCAACGACGGCGGTGACCACACGCAGCGCATACGGCGTGCTCTTTTTGACCGCGACAACAATGAGATCGATGAGCGCCAGCACAAAGAACAACCCCGATACGGCCACCTCGTGGACCATGCCGGCACCGAAGTTGACCGTGCCGCTGAACAGAGAATCGAATGCATGCGCAAAGCTATGCACATGCGTGGCCGCGGCGATCAGACCCGCCGCGAACAAGACCACGACCACGAGGGGCACAAGCCACGGACGAGCGCTTTCGCGCGTCTTGCGCAGAACGGTTTCGAACACGTACGCGCCTGCTGCCAGCCCTCCCAGCATCGTGAATGCGAACAGGGATTCAAGTCCCATGTCAGCCTCCTCTTCCCATGCGCCCGAAGCTTTCGAGCGCAAACTCCTATACGCGCCTCGCGACGCGCACTCCCCCTTTAGAGCGGCTTCACCGTTCTCGCATACGCGGCGCGGCGGACCGTATCTCTAAGAGCGCTATGGGAAATCGGCCGATTTCTTCATGTGCCGTTATAGCAAAATTGTCGTGCGACAATCAAGAGTGTCGCACGACAATTTACCGGTGAATTTATTCTATTTTGGAAATAATTGAAGCGGCGTAAGGGTTTTCTAGCCGCGCGCGCCCGGCGCCTGAGGAGCGGCCTTGTTGGGATCGATCGTGAAGCCCTCACTGTAGGCGCTAGGCACCACCACGGTGCCCTCGTTGTCCTGCATGCCCTCATACACCAGGTGAATCTTGCGCAGCGCCAGAGCGATCTCGTCATGCTCGTAGGTCTGCGACACCTCCTGCAGAATCTCCGACACGTCGCGCTCCGCCTCCATCAGTGTGATGCGCGCGTTCTTGCGGCGCTCCGCCTGCGCCTCGAGCGACATGACGCTTTGCAGCTCCTTGGGAAGGATGATGTCGCGCACCTCGACCGACAGCACCGCGATGCCCCAATCGGTCACCTTCTCCTCCACCGCTTTCTGAAGTTCCTGGTCGAGCTGATGACGGCGCATGACCACGTTGGAAACCGTCGCGCGTCCGATGGCGTCGCGCAGCGCCGTCTGGGCGGTGAGCGCCACGGCAAAGCGGCAATCCTCCACCTCGGTGCACGCCTTCTCGGGGTCCCAGATCATCCAGAACAGCACGGCATCCACATCGAGCGGAACAAGATCGCTGGTCAAGGCCTCCTCTGCCCCAAACGGCGTGGCGATGGTGCGCTGATCAACCGTGAGCGTGCAGAACTCTATCAGGGGAATCGTAAAGAATACGCCTGGGCCGGCAAGGCGGTTGAACCTACCAAGACGCATGACCACCGCGCGCTCCCATTCCATGCACACGTGGACCGACGAGAGCACGACGATGCCCACCACCACCGCAGCCGCAACGGCGACGATATCCAGCGATTCCGTGACCGCATACCACGCCACGATAACCACGAGAACGCATATCAGTGCGAGCACGACGCTGAACAGCGTCGCACCGTTGCGATTCGCCTTCTTGGTGGGGTCCGAACGATACGCTTCCGCCGCTACGCCGAACTCCATTTCAGAGCGGCGATAGGAATCTTTTTCTTCAGACATGAGCCGTTCACGAGTGTTTTTCTTCATGGTCCCTCTTCATCTTTCTGACGCATTTCGAAACCAGCTTGGGAATATCGTCGTAGGTCATTCCCTCTTCAAGACAGCTTTCCACGAATTCCTGAACCAGCGATTCCACATGGCTGTCATGACGGGGGAGGTCATCGGTATCGCGCACGAACACGCCGCTGCCGCGCACGGTAGTGACGTAACCGTCGCGCTCAAGCCCCATGTATGCCTTGCTCACGGTGTTGTAGGCAATATGCAGGTCGGCAGCATACTTGCGCACGGTAGGAAGCTTTTCGCCCGGTTTGTAGAAGCCAGAATTAATCAGGTACGCCATGCGGTCGCGCAGCTGAACCCAAAGCGGCAGATCGCTTTGCTCGTCGAACACGAATGCGGGGGTTTCCTTTGTTGTCATTATTCCCCCTCTCTATATCGCAGCCGAGACGCCGGCACCTACCAGCGCGAAACGCAACGCCAAACCGCCGATCAATACCAGCGTTGCCGCCATCGCAACAACACCAGAGGCATGATCACGCCTCCGAATGAGCGCGATGACGTCTATGACCAGCGGAGCCGCTATGCCGCAACCGACGAATCCCGCCCAAAAGAGCCATGCCGCATCTCCTATAAGAAGCGCATCGAGCGGCCCGTGCACTTGGAAAGAGTTCACCGAAAGCGCGTAGGCAGCAATCGCCACCGTCTCCAACATGATGAATGCAGCATCGAGCGCCGCAAGACGACGCAGGGCGGTGGAAGCACCTTTGAAGCCCGCCGAAAGCAGCCCGGCCGCTATAACAACCGCGCACCCGCACGAAAGCGCCGAGAACAAAAACAGCACAGGAAGCCACCACGACTGCCACACGGGCACAGAGATAACGGTTTTAAGCAGCATCCCCGTATAGAGCATGACCACCGCAGAAAGAACGATGCCTGCGACCCTGGCGACACCCGCAGCCTTTTCCCAGAAACCACCCAGGTCAAGCCATGCAAAAGCAAACACCACAGCCATGCAGATCGAAAGCAAGGCGAGTGCGAACGACCCGACGGACATGAAGCTTGCCGTGGGATAGAGGAACAGGAAATAGAATGCCTGAGGCTTGCCCAAATCAGCGAGCAGGCATAAAAGACCTGTCAGAAGCATGAAAAATGACACAGCGTATACGAGCTTAGATACGTGATGAGCAAATGCCTGAGAAGGGATGTCGCCCCGATGGGCACTGAGGGGATGGACGTGGCGCGAAAGCGCTACCGAAGCGTGCAAATCCAAGGCAGCCATCACCGCAAACGCCCCGGCAGCCGTGCCGCCGAGAAACAGATAGAGCGCGATGAGTTCGCTGAACGCCATGGGGTACCTTTCCGCTATATAACGGCAGAAGCATACCATGACGAGTGTCGCACGACAATCATCCGCATGCGCGCAATGACAAGATCGTCCGAGAAGCAAAAAGGCGGGGGCAATCCCCCGCCAATACGCTGTCAGCTTTTACATCTCCGCGAGCTTTTCGCGGATGCGGCGCGCCATGCCTTCGGCATCGATGCCCAGCTCTTTGTGGAGCAGCGGCACCTTGCCCTGCTGGATGAACTTATCGGGGATACCGAACACGAGCAGCGGCGGAACCTTCGCCGGCGGACGCTCGGCCAACGCCTCGAGGATGCCTTCGCCGATGCCGCCTTCGATCACGCCCTCCTCGGCGGTGCACACCAGGCGGCATTCGAGCGCCGCCTTGCGCACGGCGTCCTCGTCGAACGGCTTGATCCAGCGCATGTCCACCACGCGTACAGAAACGCCTTCGTCAGCCAGGATGTCGGCCGCGCCTTCGGCCTCCTGTACCATGCGCCCGAACGCCAGGATAGCAACGTCGTCACCCTCGCGCGTAGTGCGCGATTTGCCAACCTCGAGCATCTGAGGCTCTTTCGGCAGCTCGACGCCACGTGCCTCGCCGCGCGGATAGCGCAGCGAAACCGGGCCGTCCAGGGCGAGCGCCGTATGCAGCATGTGCACAAGCTCCGCCTCGTCGGACGGCGCCATGGCCTTCATGTGGGGAATCATGCGCATGTACGCGATGTCGAACACGCCGTGATGCGTGGGGCCGTCGTCGCCTACCAGACCGGCGCGGTCGAGGCAGAACACGGTATGCACATCAGGCAGCGCATTGTTGATAATCGCCTGGTCAACGGCACGTTGCATAAACGTGGAATAAATAGCGACCACGGGCTTCATACCAGCGATAGCCAGACCGCTTGCCATGCCAACCGCATGCCCCTCGGCGATGCCCGTATCCACGAAACGCTTGGGGAACTTCTCGGCGAACGGCGCCAAGCCCGTGCCATCTTTCATGGCAGCCGTGATGGCGACGATGCTCTCGTCACGCTCGGCCTCGGCGAGCAGCGCCTTGCCGAACACGCTGGTGTACTTAGGCGCAGCGGAGGAAGACTTCTTCACCTCGCCCGTCGCGATGTCGAACGGACCCACGCCGTGGAACACATCGGGATGCTTCTCGGCGGGCTCGTAGCCGGCGCCCTTCTTGGTAACCACATGCATGAGAACGGGGCCGTCCGCCTCGAGCACCACTCGCAGCGTGTGCTTGATAGCGGCGATGTCGTGACCCGGAATAGGCGCCGTGCACAGGATGCCCAGCTGCTCGAACAGCATCTCGTCGGGAATGATCATCTGCTTGATGGAGTCTTTGACGTTGCGGCCGAAATCAACCAGGCCGCGACCCCATCCGCCGCGCGACTCGAGCGCATTCTGAATTTGGTCGCGCGTACGCGTGTACGACTTGGACGCGCGCTTGTGCCCCAGGTAGTTGGCGAGCGCGCCCACGTTGCGCGAGATGGACATCTCGTTGTCGTTGAGGATGATGACCATGGGCGTCTGCGCCTGGCCCACATGGTTGAGCGCCTCGAACGCCATACCGCCGGAAAGCGCGGCATCGCCGATGATGGTCACGATTTTCTCGTCGCTGCCGCGCAGATCGCGCGCGAGCGCAAGACCAAGCGCCACCGACACCGAGTCGGATGCATGGCCGGAAGGATGCACGTCGTAAGGGCTCTCAGACGCCTTGGGAAAGCCGGAAAGGCCCTGGTACTGACGCAGCGTATCGAAATCCTTGAGCCTGCCCGTGACCAGCTTGTGGGCATAGGACTGATGGCCCACGTCGAACAGCAGCTTGTCGTGGGGGCAGTCCATGACGCTGTGGCACGCAAGAATCAGCTCCACCACGCCCAGGCTCGGCGCCACATGGCCGCCGGTCTTGGACGTAGTGCGAATGATCTGCTCACGAATCTCGGACGCAAGAATCTGAAGCTCCTCATCGGTGAGGACCTTCAGATCTGCGGGAGATTCGATCATGTCAAGGATACGATGTTCCATAATCTCAGCTTTCTCACGGGCGGCGCCTGCCTCGCCGGATAAGCATCTTACCAGTGCCGATTAAGGCTATTCCTGCCCTTCGCCCTCCGCATGCGCAGCGGCTTCAGGCTCGCCGTCCATAGACTCCAGAAGCTCCGTGGCTTTCATGCCCAGCTTTACCGCCTCGTCGTACAAATCGAGCGCGGCATCCAACGGCACGTCGTCGCCCTTCACCTGGGCCGCAATCTCCTCCAGGCGATCGCGGATGCTGGCGAACGTCTCCTCGGTCTTGGCGTCCATGCGCTACTCGCCCTTCGCCTCGTCGGCGGCGGGTTCGTCGGCAGCCGCCTCGACGGAATCCTCCGCGGGCTCTGCGTCGTCGTCGACCGGCTCATCCGCAGCTGCATCCTCAGCAGCCGCCTCGTCGGCACCGCCTTCCATGTCGCGAGCGATGCGGCCCAACACGCCGTTCACGAAGCGGTGCGAATCGTCCTCGCCGCCGAACTCCTTGGCAAGCTCAACCGCCTCGTTGATGGCGACGGAAACAGGAACGTTGTCCACGTAATTCATCTCATACACGGCAAGACGCAGCACGCAGCGGTCGACCACGGGCATGCGGTCGATCGCCCAGTTCTGGGAGCAACCGCTGATGGCGGCATCGATGTGCGCGGCGTGCGAGGCGACCCCCATCACCAGAGAGCGCGCGTAATCGTTCATCCCCGCCTCTTCCGGAAGGAGGTTTTCCTCCAGAACCTTGTCGGCGGGAACGCCCAGAATCTCGCTTTGGTACAACGCCTGCAGCGCACTGCGGCGCGCAAGCGTACGCTCATGTCGTTTAGCCATGAAAGATAGTCCTTAATGTGTCGGTTATGGAAGCACCTTCACCGAAGAAGGCGCGCAATCTAGTCGGCGAAGCGAATGCCGTCCACATACACGTCGATAGACGCGATAGCGAAGCCCACCTGCGTGGTGACGGCGTCGGCGATTGCCTGGCGCACAGCGGCGGCAACCTCAGGGATGGGCTGGCCGTAGTACACGTCGATATGCACGGCGACCTCGATGCCCTCGCTTTCGTTCATGTGCACGTCGATGCCCGCACCGGCAGGCTTAGCGACGAAACGCGAACGCAGCCCGGAGAAGCTCGAGGACCCAACGTTGGCCACGCCCTCCACGTCGCGCGCGGCGATGGCGATGATGGTTTCCATGACTCCGGGGGCCAGGCCCAAACCGTCTACATACAGCTCTTCGCTCATGAACGTTCCTTTCATTCCAACGCCCCGCTCCGCGGATGGAGCTATTCGGCGCATACGTCGCTTTGCGAGCCTTTGCGCACGGCGCATGCGCTCGCTTGCTTTAAGTATCCTGCTATTGTACCCCAAAGCGCACAAAACCCGCGCGCATAGTGAGCATCGACGGAATTTCCTAAACCCAAAGAAAAACACCGCCCAAACGAGCGGCGTCTCATACGAAAAAGCGCCGTCCGGACAGGACGGCGCAACTCTTACAGTCCAGTGACTTCGATGAAGTCGGTGCGGGCCTCGCCCTTCTGGAAGATCTCAGTCTCCAGCACTTTCTGGTGGAACGGAATGGTGGTGGCGATGCCTTCGATCTTGAACTCGGCCAGGGCGCGGCGGCCGCGCTGAATGGCCTCCTCGCGATCCTTGCCCCACACGATGAGCTTGGCCACCATGGAGTCGTAGAACGGCGAGATAGTGGAGCCAGCCTGGATGTAGCTCTCCACGCGCACGCCCGGGCCACCCGGCACGTCGAAGCGCGTGATGTTGCCGGGGCACGGACGGAAATCATGCTCGGGGTCTTCCGCGTTGATGCGGAACTCGATGGCATGGCCGTTCGGGGAGAACGGCGCCTGGCCCGCGCAGCTCATGGGCTCGCCGGAGGCGATGCGCAGCTGTTCCTTGATGATGTCCACGCCGGTGATCTGCTCGGTCACGGGATGTTCCACCTGGACGCGGGTGTTCATCTCCATGAAGTAGAACTTGCCGGATTCGTCAAGCAGAAACTCGATGGTACCCGCATTGCGGTAATCAACCGCGCGCACGGCCTTGACGGCGGCCACGCCCATGTCGCGACGCAGCTGGTCGTTGAGGGCGGGCGACGGAGCCTCTTCCAGCAGCTTCTGATGGCGGCGCTGGATGGAGCAGTCGCGCTCGCACAGGGCCACCTGGTTGCCGAAGTCATCGGCGAGCACCTGAATCTCCACGTGGCGCGGACGCAGCACGAGCTTCTCCAGATACACGTCGCCGTTGCCGAAGGCCGCCTGGGCCTCGGCGCGCGCAGCGGTGAAGGCGCTCTCTAGCTCCTCGGGCTTATGCACTTCGCGCATGCCCTTGCCGCCGCCGCCGGCGGACGCCTTGATGAGTACGGGGTATCCCACGCGCTCGGCGAAGGCGCGGGCGTCTTCCACGCGCTCCACCACGCCGTCGGAACCGGGCACGGTGGGCACGCCGCAGGCCGTCATGGTTTCGCGAGCCGCAGCCTTGTTGCCCATGCGCTCGATGCACTCAGGTGAGGGGCCGATGAACACGAGGTCGTTCTCGGCGCAGGCGCGGGCGAAATCGGCGTTTTCGGCCAAGAAGCCGTAGCCGGGATGCACCGCCTGGCAGCCGGTGGTCACGGCCGCGGCGATGATGTTGGACATGTTGAGGTAGGACTTGCCCGCAGGGGCGGGGCCGATGCACACGGCCTCGTCGGCATAGCGCACGGGCAGCGTGTCCTTGTCGGCCACCGAGTACACGGCGACCGTCTTCACGCCAAGCTCGCGGGCAGCGCGCATGATGCGCAGCGCCACCTCGCCGCGGTTGGCTACCAGAATCTTATCGAACACGTTCTATTCCCCCTCGCCCGCATCGGCCTGGCCGTGCGGCTCGATGTAGAACAGCGGGGTGCCGAACTCCACAGGAGTGGCGTCTTCTAGACACACCTCGCGCACGGTGCCCATCTGCGGGGCGGCGATCTCGTTCATGAGCTTCATGGCCTCGACGATGCACAGGGTCTCGCCGGCAGCGACCTCGTCGCCCACCTTGACGAACGGCGGCTCGCCCGGAGCCGGAGAGGTATAGAACGTGCCCACCATGGGCGCGGAAACCTCGATCCAGTTGGCGGGACGCGCAGGGGCGGCAGCAGGCGCGGGCGCCGCGGCGGGAGCAGCGGCAGGTGCGACGGCGGCGGCAGGAGCGGCAGCCACGGGAGCGGCGGCAACGGGAGCCACGCCGGGCATGCGCACGTTGATGCGAACGCCCTCTTCTTCGACGGTGATCTCGCCGACGCCGGACTCTTCAACGACCTTCACCAGCTCGCGAATCTGATTGATATCCACGTAATCATCCTCCTTGGCCTGGCTGGATTCACGCTCCAGCAGGAAATCCACTCGTTCGGTAGCGCGGTGCTTCGACAGGAAGGTGCGCGCCTCGTTGGGGAACATTGCGTACATGAGCACGTCTTCTTCGCAGGTGGCCAGATCGCCGATTTCCTGCTTGACCTGCTCGTAGGTGGTGGTGGCAAGCGACGCCGGCGACACGTCGGGCGGCAGCGTCTCGGAATTGCCCACGACCTTCTTGTAGATGGCGGGATCCACCGGGCCCGGGGTCTTGCCGTAGTAGCCGCACAGGTAGTCCTTCATCTCCTTGGACACCAGGCTCCAACGCGAACCCGTGAGCACGTTCATGACCGCCTGCGTACCCACGATCTGGCTCATAGGCGTGACCAGCGGCGGATAGCCGACCTCGGCGCGGACGCGCGGAATCTCGCGCATGACCTCGTCCACGCGATCGAGCGCGTTCTGGATTTCCAGCTGCGCAATCAGGTTGGACATCATGCCGCCGGGAACCTGATGCGAGAACACCTTCATATGGGTAAGGCTGGAAACGCCGCGCTTGTAGTGGCCGCGCTTGCGCACTTCCTCCCAGTAATCGGCGATCTCGAACAGCAGATCCAGATCGTAACCGGTATCGTACTTGCTCTCCTGCAGGGCGGCGACGATGGTTTCCACCGCGGGATGGCTGTTGCCGAACGCGAGCGGAGCGCTGGCGGTGTCGGCGATCATCGCACCCGCCTCGGCGGCCTTGACGATGTTCATGGGGGCCATGCCGCCGACATAGTGGCAGTGCACGTGCACCGGCAGACCGATCTCAGCGTTGAGAGCCTTCACCAGGCGCTCGGTGCGGAACGGGGTGAGCATGCCGGCCATATCCTTGATGGCGATGGAGTCGGCGCCCAGATCCTTGAGCTGCTGGGCGTATTCCAGATAGCCGTCAAGGGTATGCACGGGCGACACCGTGTAGGAGATGGCGCCTTCGAACCAGCCGCCGCACGCCTTGATGGCCTCGGCGTTGTCCACCACGTTGCGGATGTCGTTGAGTGCGTCGAACACGCGGAACACATGAATGCCGTTGCGCTTGGCCGCGGCGATGAAGTGATTCACGATGTCCTTGGAGTAATGCTTGTAGCCCACCAGGTTCTGGCCGCGCGAAAGCATGGCAAGATCGGTGTTGGGCATATGCGACTTGATGGCACGCAGGCGCTCCCACGGGTTTTCATCCAGGAAGCGCAGGCAGGTGTCGAACGTGGCACCGCCCCAGGCCTCTACCGCCCAATACCCCACCTTGTCCATCTTAGGCAGGATAGGCAGCATATCGCCGAGCTGCATACGCGTGGCCCACAGGCTTTGCTGGCCGTCGCGAATGGTGGTATCCATAAGTTGCAAACCGGGCATGCTTCACCTCTCTCTTCGAGCGTCGTGTGCGCCGCTGACGAAGGCGATGGCTGCAAAGCGCCGCACCGCTTCGCCGAAAGCGCACAGCTCCGGTTATACGAGCGTCTTATTATAGGGAATGCATCAAGCATTTACTTTGACGTTCTAAGTTTCCACGACAAAACTGCACGCTTTAATGCACTAAAGCACTATATCGCGCGATAGTGCGCTTGTCGAGAGGCAAAGCAATGCCGCCGGTCAACGGCGTCGAACGGCGAACAAGCCATTCTCCAGCGTTTGATCACAGCGGCTTGAGCGCTGTGCCGCAATCCGAGCGTCTTCACCACAACCTGAGCGCACTGCCGCAGAACGTCGGCTCAGCCAAATGCAATATGCCTCCCGACACGCCCCGAGGAACCCCGATTCTTTTAAACTTGCCGACCTGGTCCTCTCTGCCACGGCCCCACATCAGATGTTAGTCTCGGAATCGCTTAGTGTACGACCAAGCAACTTGTAGCCATTTTTTACTTCGAATGGGCGCGTACACGCTTCGATTTGGACTACCTGGTCATTTTTCGTTCGAATGGGCGATTGAATGATTGCGCACGACAAGTTTCAGCCTTCTTTTTCTCACGCATTGAAGCGCGTGCGAGCGAATCGGCATAGCATTGGATGAATTTGAAGCGACCACTTACAAAAGCATGCGAATTTGAACCATTGTGTCGCCCAGTTGGACGCAAAAATGACCCGGGCACATCTTTCGAATTGCTTTTTCGCCCATTCGAAAGAAATTTGACCATTCGAGCCTGCCACGCTGCAGCATGCGTCCGCTGAACACAAAAGCAAACCGCTTGCTGGACCTCGCAAGATCAGGGCAAAACAGCGAAAGCCGCTCTCGTGCCGGAGATTCGGCAGAGAGCGGCTTTCGTTATGCTGCAAAATTGCAGGTCGCCGCAAAGACAGCGAGAGTTCGCGAGGTGCGCCAGATTCACTTGCGGAATCGGAACGAAACAGTGAGACGCAGCGCCTCAAACGTAAAAGCGCCGGCTGGAAAGCCGGCGCAACAATTAGACACGCTTGACGAAACGGCCGTCGCGGGTGTCGATCTGCAGGATGTCGCCCACGTTCACAAACGTGGGGACCTTAACCTCGGCGCCGGTCTCGAGCGTGGCAGGCTTGGTGGTACCCTGCACGGTGTCGCCCTTGAAGCCGGGCTCGGTCTCGGTGACCTCGAGCTCCACGAACATCTGGGGCTCGCAGCCGATCAGATCGCCGTCGGCGTACTCGAGCGTCACGGGGTCGTTCTCCTTGAGCCACTTGGCCGTCTCGCCCACGTTATCGGTGGGAAGCGAGAACTGCTCGTAGGTGTTGGGGTCCATGAAGTAGAAATCGGCGCCGTCGTTGTAGAGGTACGTCATGGTCTTCTGCTCAAGACGCACGGTCTCGAACTTCACGCCGGAGTTCACGGTGTCGGAATACACGCGGCCGTTGCGCACGTCGCGCAGCTTCATGCGCACGAACGCACCGCCCTTGCCGGGCTTGACGTGCTGGAACTCGATGATGGTGCACATCTTGTTGTTGTACATGATGCACATGCCGTTCTTGAAGTCGGCGGTAGAGATGGTAGCCACGGGTGCTCTCCTTCTTGATCGTTACACGCTCGCGCGCGGCGAACAACGTCCGCGCTTGCGCGTGGTAACCTCGTTCGCATGCTTTAGGTAAACAAAAAGACGCTAAATTATAGCAAGTTCATGCGTGGATTGCGTGAAAACCATGAAACCGTCTTCGGTAATCACGCCGAAGTCTTCCAGACGGCAACCGAGCGCACCCGGCAGATACACGCCCGGCTCAACAGTGACCACGTTGCCCGGCGCAAGCGGCTTCGGATTACGCGGCGAGAGGTTGGGCAGCTCGTGGATGTCGATGCCCACGCCATGTCCCAGGCCGTGTCCCATCTTGCCGCCGAAGCCGTGCTCTTCCAGCACGCGCTCGGCAAGCTCGTGAGCCTCCTTGCCCGTCACGCCCGGACGCAGCATGGCCTCCACCGCCTCGTTGGCGGCACGCACGGCGGCGTACACCGCCTGCGCCTCATCGGTCGCATGGCCCATGCACACGGTGCGTGTCATATCAGAGCAGTAGCCGTCCTTCCGCGCCCCGAAATCCATCACCACCATGTCGCCGTCCCGCAAGCGACGCTGCCCGGGGATGCTGTGCGGCGCGGCGCCGTTGGGGCCGCTCGCCACGATGGACGAGAACGCCAGGCCCTCGGCGCCCATGCGGCGCATGGTTTCCTCAAGTTCAAGCTGCACTTCGCGCTCGGTCATGCCAATGCGCATGAAGCCGCAGATATACTCGAACGCGGCGTCGGTGATGCTCTGGGCGGCGCGCATCGCGACAATCTCGGCCTCATCCTTCACGGCACGAAGCCCGCGCACGAAATCAGACGTTTCCACAAGCTCGGGAGCAAATCGGTTGTCCCTGAACGCCGCCTCCAACGCGCGGAACTCGGAAAGCGGCATCGAATCCTCTATGCCAAAGCGGCACACGGCCCGCCCGGGTTCGCTCCCCCGCTGCTCATGAAAGCGCTCGAATCCCTGCGCCGCCCACTTCGCGTGCGAGACCGCCTCGCCGTCGATCGTCCACGGCGTGCCCTGCGCGGCGCGCGATGCGGCATCGGTGTAGCGGGAATCGGTATGGAGGACGCTCGTCCGAGGCGTCACGAATGCCAGATGCGTCGGCTCGTCGTCGAACACGTTCTCGAACCCCGTAAGCCACCTCACGTTCGAGATATCGCGGCAGTAGAAATCCGCAATGCCCTCTTCTGCCATCTTCGCGCGCATGCGCTCCAAACGCTTCGATTCCATTCCACCCATCTTCTTTCGTCGATTCACCTCGGGCGCGACCGCCCTGGCGATGCGAGTTTACGACTCGTCGGATATATAGATGCCACGCTGTTTGAGCTCTGCCGTGATGGCGGCCGCAGCGGCGGCCGTGCCTTTATTGCTCACGTCCACATGAGCCTGCGCCACCTCGTCGTAGAGCGGTTTGCGCTCATCCCACAGCGCCTGCGTGTCGCAGCCTTGCGCGAGCAGCGGACGCGTGCGCATGCTTTTGATGCGCGAGAGCGAGCCTTCCATGGAAGACTCGAGCAGCACCGTAAACCCTTGGGTTTTCAGCAGTTCACGGTTCTCCGGCAGCGCCACGATGCCCTCGCCGCACGAGATGACCGCAGGGCCCAACGCGGCGCATTCGGAAAGCGCCTTGGCCTCTGCACGGCGCAGCCATTTCTCGCCGCGCTGTTTGAACAGGCGATTGGCGTCGCGGCCGTGCTTGCGCTGGAGAAAGGAGTCCACGTCAATGGCGGCCACGCCCAAATCGCGCGCCAAACGCCGCGCCACCGTGGTCTTGCCCACGCCCATATAGCCCACGAGGAACACGTTCTGTTTCAGCACGCCCATGCGATCACCTGGCCGCCCTGGCAAGACGCGCATTGTAGGCATCGAGCGCCGCGTGAACGTCGCCCATGCAGTCACCGCCGAATTTCGCGCGGTATGCCTGCGCCAACGCGAACGCGAGCTCGGATTCGACCGCCACGGCAACGGAAGGAACGCGGCAGGCGTCGAAATGACCGGGGGTGCATGCGGCGGACTCGAGCGTTTCCATATCGAGCGCCGATACGGCTTTGTTCAGCGCAGGCGGGGCCGCCACGGAAACCGTCATGACCACGGGCAGCCCGGTGGACACGCCGCCCTCTACGCCGCCCGATCGATTGCTGGAGCGCGTGAACCCCATGGAGGTACAGGCGGCCGCATCTGTGGCCTGCGAGCCGCGCAGGCCGTCCGTCGCGCACGCAAACTCGACGCCGCGCACGCCTTCCACCGAGAAAGCCGCAGTGGCAAGAAGCGGAAGGACGCTGCCGCCGGAACGCATATCATCGCCCAGGCCGGGCACAAGCCCCGTTATCGCCACGCGAAATGTGCCGTCAAGGGTATCGCCCTCAAAAACAGCCTGGTCGACTTGGGCTTCCATGGCACGAGTCGCCTGCGCCGAAGGGCATCTCAGCGAGGACATCTCGATATCGAGCGGTGTATAGGCAAAGCGCTCGGACGCATCGGGCTCCTCGCGCATGGCGGCATCGCCGATACGCGTCACATATGAGTGGATCTCTACGCCCAAATCGGCCAAGAACTCGCGCGCCACGCCGGCCGCCGCCACGCGCATCGCGCCCACGCGCGCATCGGCACGATCGCAGATATCGCCGCAATCGTCAAGGTCGCGCTTAAGCGCACCGGCAAGCTCAGAGGTTCCGGGGCGCGGAATGCTGCGCTGGCGGTCGAGCGTCGACTCGTCGGGCGCCTCGGCGCGCGCCAGGCACAATCCCACAGGAGCACCCGTGGTGCGCCCCTCCCGCACGCCGGCAAGCAGCTCTATGCCCTCGTAGGCACGCTGCTGCGCGGGCCTTCCGTGCAGGCGGTCCCAACGGGCGATATCGTCGTCAATGTTTTGGGGATTGATGCGCAGACCAGCAGGCACGTCGTCCACGACGGCAACCAAACCCAGCCCGTGCGCCTCTCCGGCATCCATGTATCGCATGTTTCATCCTTCGCGCGTTTTATCTCGCGCAAGATTGTAGCATGCACGCGATTCCATCATGTGATTCTATCGGGCCAATCGCCCAGACGCCAAAAGTTTCGGCAAAGCCAACTCATTACCGATAAAGCCAACTGATCATCGAGACACGGAACGACACAGTGAGCGGGGGCGAGGTGCGTCATATGGGCGTGAAAGAGGAAGGACGCGTACTTCGTACGCGACGACCGAATGAACAGCCAGATGGCGTGCATCGCCCCCGCGCAACGTCGCATCGCCTCAAACGAATAAGCGCTGTTCGGAAGAACAGCGCAATGAACTACTTCTCGGGCTTCATGTGGCCCATGATGGGTCCTTCGAGATTGCGAAGGAGCAGCGTGTGCCACAGGTCGGTTTCGACGAGCGAGCCCACCATGTATGCCTTCATGCCCACGCCGTGCGCACCCCACACGTCGGTCACCATCTGGTCGCCGATGCAGAGCGTGGTCGCGCGATGGGCCCCGATCTTCTTCATGGCCATGCGATACGCAAACGGCAACGGCTTAACCGCATGCGACACAATCGGCAGCCCCAGGCGATCGGCCCACTCGTGCGCGCCGTGATGCCAGTTGTTGCTCAAGATGCATGCGACGATACCGGCCTCGCGCAGAGCATCGAGCCAGGCGCGCACATCGTCGGGCACCTCATGGGTGTCGCGCGTGAGAAGCGTATTGTCCAGGTCGAGCAGCACGTGGGTGAATCCTGCACCTTTGATATCCTCAACGGGATCGATGCTGGTCACGCGCTTGAACAGGCGGTCGGGTGCTAGAAACGACATCAATGAACCCTTCTGGCATTACAAGGGCGCCCGTATCGGGGCACCCAGCGAATCAAACTTTTCAGATGAACGCAGCCCGCACAGGCCGCAAACGAACATGACGCACAGAACGCGCCCGTTGAGGGCGCGTTCAGATAGGCGAAATCTTACAGGTGCTCGGCGATGGCTGCCTGATGCTCGTCGTAGGTTTTACTGAACGCGTACTCCGTCTCGCCGGCATCGTTCGTCCAGAAAATGAAGTAGTAATAATCGCCGTAATCGCTCGCCGGAGCGCACACCGCCTGCAAGCAATCGATGCTAGGCGAACAGATAGGCGTGGGCGGCAAGCCGGGATTCGCATAGGTGCTGTACGGCGTATCGGCCTGAACCTCATCGCCCGAAGGATCATGGCCCACCTCGAATGCCGTCGTGGCATCCGACTGCAGGTAGCCGAACGTCTCCTGGTTGTCGGGGCTCAGGCGGTTGTAGAACACCGCGGCCACCTGGGAGCGAATCTGCTCGTCGCCGCTGGACTCCTTCTCCACGATGGAAGCGAGGTTCACCGCGTCGTAGATGGAAAGCCCCTGGCTTTCGGGGTACGACCAGTCGAGCGAGACGGTTTCGGTGCGGAACTGGTCGAGCATCATGCGGATGATGGAATCGGCCGTGTCGCCGTCACGCAAGTCGTAGGTCTTGGGGAACAGGAAGCCCTCGAGCGAAGCTCCTTCGGGTGCGCCGGAGAGGAAGTCATAATCGGCGGCATAGTTGGCAACCGTGGCCTGGGCCGTGAAGTCGGCCGCAGTCACACGGCCCTCGGTGGCCTGTTCGACCGCAGAAGCGATATCGGAGAGCTTGTAGCCTTCGGGGATGGTGAAGCCGAGCGTGCCCAGGTTGCCCGTGGCGACGGCGTTGATCACGTCGTCGAGCGTCATGCCTGCGGCGAAGGAATACGTGCCGGCCTGGAACTGCGAATCGACGCCCAGCTCCTTGGCTCGCGCGAGGAAGTCGCTCGCGCTGGGAACCGCGGCGGCGTTCTGCAGGGTGCTGGCCACGTCCTGGGCGGTGGCGCCATCGGGGATAGTTACTTCGACGTCGGCCTGGGTGGCGACCTGCGTGCCATCGACGGGCTCCGCCGAAGAACAGCCGCGCATGGCGGTGGAAATACCGAGCACGGCGACCACGATCACGATTACCGCGAGAATGCCCGCCACCACCATGGGGGCCTTGCTCTTTTGCGGACGGATGTGCGAGGTATCGTACGTGCGGAACTGACGCTCGCCCTGCGCATGCACCATGCGGGCGCGATGGGTGGGGTGCGAACTATACGTGATCTGCTTACGCGGCATGGGCATTTCCTTTGCAGACATCGGGCGCGCGAGCGGGCCGCGCGCGGTCTAATTATTTTGGGAATCGAGCCAGACCTGGAGAAACAGGCTCGC
>NZ_CALUMA010000014.1 GCF_944321625.1 uncultured Slackia sp. | reverse complement strand
CTCGAGCGCACGCGCGGCCTCGTTCACGCGAGCGCGCACCTCGGGCGTCAGGCCCTCGGCGTCCATGAATTCGCGCACCACGCCGATGCGCATGCCCTTGACACCCTGAGCGCCCTGGGCAGCAGCCTCAAGAAAATCGGTGGGCACGTCCTGCGACGTGCAATCACGCGGGTCATGCTTGCAGATGGCCTGGAGCGCATAGGCGGCATCTTCCACGCTGCGCGCGAACGGACCCACCTGGTCGAGCGAGCTGCCGAACGCCACCACGCCGTAGCGCGACACCATGCCGTACGTTGGCTTCACACCCACGATGCCGCAGAAGCTGGCAGGCTGACGGATGGAGCCGCCCGTGTCGCTGCCCAGCGTGACGCACGCCAGACCGGCGGCCACCGCCGCAGCGCTTCCGCCCGAGCTGCCGCCGGGCACACGCCCCAGGTCCCACGGGTTGTGCGTGGGGCCGAACGCGGAGGTCTCGGTGGAAGACCCGAACGCAAATTCGTCCATATTGAGTTTACCCAGCGGAATGCCGCCCGCCTGCAGAACGTTTTCCACGCACGTGGCCGTATAGGGTGACATATAGTTCTCGAGCATGCGCGAAGAGCACGTGGTGCGCGTGCCCTCCATGTTCAGGTTGTCCTTGAACGCCACGGGTACACCGGCGAGCGGGCCCATCTGGTCGAACGTGCCGTCAGCGATGGCGGCGTCGACGCGGTCGGCCGCCTGAAGCGCGGCATCTTGCGTGACTTCGAGATACGCATGCACCTGCGCATCGGCCGCAGCAACGCGGTCAAGCGCGGTACGCGCCACCTCGTGTGCAGAGAACTCCTTGGCAGCCAGGCCCTCGCGAATCTGACGCACGCCCATTTCCATGATGTTCGCCATTTAAGCATCGCCTCCGCCCAGAATCGCGGGAATGAGGAAGTTGCCGTCCTGCTGCTTGGGCGCGTTGGACAGCGCCTCCTCCTGCGTGAACGACTGCTGCTCCGCGTCTTCGCGCATCACGTTGGACAGGCTTCCGATGGGATGGAACGTGGGCTCCACGCCTTCGAGGTCGAACTCCTTGATGGGTTGCAGCGTATCGATGATGCTGTTCAGGTCCACGGTCATCTGGGCGAGCTCCTGCTCGTCCAAACCGACGCGCGCGTATGTGGCGATATCGCGCACGTCCTTTTCAGTTAGGTATTGAGTCATGAATGATCCTCCCGACAATAACCGCTCTATCATAGCAAAGCACGACGCTTAGACGCACCTATATCGGCGAACACTCATGCAAACACCCGCATGGATTAAACCATTTAAACAAACCGGATTTCCAGCCGCTTCCCCAGCCCCTTCGCAAGACGGCCGAGGGTTTTAATCGACCGAATCCCATTCCGGCTCCACCGTTTGGCGGATGAGTCTTTGGCGACACAGCAAATTCGCCGACAATTTCAGAGATTGAATCGTTTTAGGTGCGAAGGAGCACGACAAGCGTTGGCAGGGCAACAGGACATAACGGGCATTTTCCGCCGCCACGTAAAGACGGTGTATCGCCTTGCGTTCTCGTACCTGGGGTCGGCCGCCGATGCCGAAGACGCAACGCAAAGCGTGTTCATGAAACTCGTGGACGCGCCGCGCACCTTTGAGAGCGAGGAGCATGAAAAGGCCTGGCTCATCGTATGCACATCCAACCTGTGCAAAGACCTGCTGAAAAGCGCGGCGCGGAAGCGTCGAGACGATATGCCCGTGGATGTGGCGGACCGCCGAACGTATGACCCGTTCGAGTTCGACGACGTGACGCGTGCGGTGCTCGACCTGCCGGAAGCGCATAAGGATTGCGTGTATCTTCACTACTACGAAGGCTACAAAACCGACGAAATCGCACGCATGACGGGCACCCCGCCCTCGACGGTGCGCAACCGCCTACGCGATGCGCGGGCGATGCTGAAGAAGAAGCTTGACGGTACGACGCATGAGGAAGGGGGCACACGATGAGCACGAGAAATCAGCAATCGCGACGCCCTTCCCATGCCGACCCCTTTGACGAGCGCATCCATGCAGCCTACGACCGCATGACGCCCTCACCCGAGGCGGAAGACCGCATGCTTTCCGCGTTGCTTGAGGCTCAGAATCATCGAGCAGCAGCATCCGTCGCATCCCAGAAAACGAACGCGAGTCAGCCATACGCCGATACGCCCGCCGACCATTTCGATATAGCATCGAGCGACGCTATCCATTTCGACGGAACCGACATCGACTCGGTGAGCAGAACGGCACGCCGCCGCGATTCGAGCACACGCCGTTGGCGCATCGCCGCGATTTCCTTGGCGGCATGCTGCGCTTTGGTCGCCATCGGAGTGGCAGGGTACCTCGGTTCCTCCGATATGCTGAACTCGTCTTTAGGCGCGGCATCCGAAAGCAGCGCGTCGGCAAACCTCACATCCGCCCTGCCCGGTGAATCCGCTAGCAGCGAATCCGCCTCCGCAAGCGGCGCATCGACCGATGCGGATACGCCGGGGCAATCGGAAGATGCGACAGAATCGTCGGATACCGAGGCAAACGCAGAGGGCCAAACGCAAGAAAACGGCGAGTCGCTTTCGGTCGGCCCCACGCCTTCGCCCGACAAGGACGTGCGCTATCCGTATGTCACGCTTTCATCCGGCGAAACGCTGGAAATCGCCAAGGTCGATGGCGAACGCGTCGCCGCCTCATGGGAGAACATAGACACACCGCTCGAAGAAGCGACGGCATTCAACGACATCGGCGAAGAAACGCCCTGCTACGTGCATGAAAGCGCCGAAGGATCCCCCTATCCCTACGTGATCGCGTTCACGAATTCGGGAGAAATGTTCTTCGCGCAACCGACGGATGTCGCGCCCTCGGAATAATTTCGAATTCTCCCGACATTTTTCCTCCCTCGCTCGTATTCCCCATGAATGCCCGCAACAAGGGAGGAATCATGGCTTCCAATACGAACAGCCCGCACGGCACCCCCAACGCACCCGCTGCCAAAACACGAACAAAGCGTGTTGCCGCCATCGCAACCGTTGCAACAATGCTGTTGCTCGCCATCGGGTTCGCCGTCGTCCGTTGCATGAATATGCAAACCGTAAGCGGAGGGCTATGCGACGTGCTCAACGCGCCGAACGAAGGCGCACTCAATGCATCCTCCAGCGAAGCTTCCGTTGCTGGCAGCGCCGAGATCGACTTGGACGCCGCATACGCACCTGCACCTTTCAACACCGAGGAATACGCCTACCTCGATGAGCCGGGGTTCACCTCGACCGCCACGCAGCCGCTTTCAACGCTTTCAGCGGATGTGGACACGGCATCGTATTGCAATCTGCGTCGCATGGTGAGCGACGGAATGACCGCCGACACGATTCCCGCCGGAGCCATCCGCACCGAGGAAATGTTGAACTATTTCGATTACGACTACGCCGCGCCCACAGGCGGCAACCTTTTCGGCGTCACGGCGCATGCGGGCGTATGCCCCTGGAATCCGGAAACGCTGCTGCTCGTGATGGGCTTTTCCACCGAGGCGCGCGATGCGACCGACCCACAGGGCTCCAACCTGGTGTTTCTCATCGACACATCGGGCTCGATGGACAGCTACGACAAGCTCCCGCTGCTCCAGGAAGCGCTTGGCAAGCTGGTGGCGCAGCTCGACGAACGCGACCGCGTATCAATCGTCACGTATTCGGGCGACGAGAGCATCGTGCTGGAAGGTGCGTCAGGCGCCGATCAACATGCCATCATGCATACCGTATACGGCCTGGTTGCCTATGGCTCCACCAATGGCGAGGCGGGGCTAGCAACCGCCTACGAAGTGGCGGAACGCAATTTCATCGAAGACGGCGTGAACCGCATCGTCATGGCGTCAGACGGCGACCTGAACGTGGGTATAACTTCGGAAAGCGATCTGCATGACTTCGTGGAGCAGAAACGCGAAAGCGGCGTATACCTTTCCGTGCTGGGATTCGGCAGCGGCAACTACAAAGACACCAAGATGGAGGTTCTGGCTGATCACGGCAACGGCACGTACCACTATATCGACTGCCTAGAAGAGGCAGAGCGCGTGTTCGGCGAAGACCTACGTTCGAATTTCGTGCCGCTGGCCGACGACGTGAAAGTGCAGGTGGAATTCAACCCGGCATGTGTGAAGGGCTACCGGCTCATCGGCTATGAGAACCGCACGCTTGCCGCCGAGGAGTTCGAAGACGATACGGCAGATGCGGGCGAAGTGGGCGCCGGCCATCAGTTCACGGTTGCCTACGAAATCGTGCCGGTTGGCTCGTCGTTTGAATTACATGAACCCGACCTGAAATATGAACACAGCGATGAGAGCACAAGTGGCGAGGCCACCCAATCGGGCGAGTGGCTCACATGCTCGGTGCGCTATAAGCCCGCAGGCCAGGATACGTCGCAGGAAGAGCAGACGATCGTCGATGCCTCCGCCTTCTCGAACGACCCTGGCCATGACTGGCGCTTCGCGGCTTCCGTCATCGAATGCAGCATGCTCCTGCGCGATTCCGACTACGCAGGCTCCTCCACATTCGATAGCGCGCTAGAACTCGCACAAGCATCTGCCACCGGAACGTTCGTCGAAGAGCGCCAAGGATTCATTGACCTCATGAGCAGTTTCAAAAGCCATGTAGCAAAAGCGCCCTACTCAAACTATCTTTCCGAATGATGCCAACGTTGACAACGTGCGCTACTCTCCTCGCTCAAAACCAATAACACGCACATGGCAAACGAGCCCGCAGGCAAAAACCTGCGGGCTCGTCATTCGGAACACCTCAATCAGACTATCAACCTACCCCATCAGCTGAACAATCGTATCGATAACGGGGTCGGCGTGGAGACCCGCCAGCATGATAATGAACCTCAAGGCGCATCCTCCGATAAGCGCACCCATAGCGCCTGCAAGACCCACAATGTGGGGCTTCTCGCCCGACGCACGCAGCGTTACGAAAGATGCCACGAGCGGCACGGCAAGACCAAGCGCAACAACCAGAATCCAGAACCACGGTGCAAGCTCGCCCTGGAAAATCAGAGCAGCTGACTGGGCGGCGACGGCGGCAGTATGCGATTCCCCGGCGGGCGCCATCGCCATCGAAATCAAAAGCGCCGCAAGCACTACAAGTTCAACCACAACTAAAGCAACTACGCCACGATTGAGCAGAAGAACCGTCGCTTCTCCCATGCCTTCCTTCTTACGATTCACGAAGGTAATAACCTCGACCAGCGCGATGCCCGTGTCAAGCGCCGAAACCGTGAACAAGCAGGGCAAGAGAATCGTGTTCCACAACGGGACTCCCGGGGCGGACATCAGGAGGATGCCCGTGTATGCCGCCACGCAGAAAGCCAGAACGCAGCCCACGATGCCCAACACGCGCGCCATTGCTGGCACAGCCTCACCAAAAGAGGAATTCCCTTTGGACACGAACGCGACAGCGCGATCCCACAGGCAGAGCGCCTCCAGCACGAACACAATCACCGCAGCGAACACTACCCATGCGCCAATGGTCATCCACGAACTGAAATTAGAAAAGCTTTGCCACATCATGAGGCCGCGCGCTGGCGTGATAAGCTCGCTTAGAAGCAGGAGCAAACCAACCACCAAGCAAACGGCAGCGGCGCACACCGACGCGAAAACCGTCGAGCTTTTCTTTTGCCCATTCTTAAAGTACGCCACCATAGCGGCAATAAAGGCTCCGGCTCCCACGCCTCCCAAGAACAGGTACAGCGCAGGTTGCCAACCCCAAACGTTTTGCAATCCTTCCATCCTCACTCCTTAGCACGGATTACTCTTCACTCGGAAACGTGCGGCTTCCACGTTTCTAATCCATCTGCTGGCTTATGCCAGATAGAAGGACGGTTTGGTCGAGGTTTCAATGACCTTTGCCTCAGGGCACTGCGCCAGCAATTCCTCGACCGTGCCAAAATGAAGCGCTCCGAATTTGCATGCCTCGGCACAACGAGGCATATTTCCTGGCCGAGTTCCTCCGAGCGTGCAGCAGTCGCATTTGTCCATCGCGACGCTGTTGTACTGGGGGACGCCAAACGGACATGCCTGGTAGCAGTACTTGCATCCGATGCATCGATCCTTATCGACGATCACCACTCCGTCTTCGGCCTTGCTGATAGCGCCAGCAGGGCATACCGCCATGCATGAAGGCTCCTCGCAATGCATGCACGACATCGATACATAGAGCGCTTCCCCGTCTTTTTCATACTTGGCTATCTTCCGTCGCGCAGGACGGTCTTTCGACGTCTTGTTGAATTTCCTGCAAGCTTCGACGCAAGCCTGGCAATTCAAACAGTTTTCAGGTTTCACCAAAAATCCCACACGCCCAGAGAAGGGAGCGTTTTTCTTCACGCCTGTTTCTTCCGTCTCCTCTTCCGCATGAGCGGAACCTGTTACGAAAATGCATGCCGAACCCGCGGTGAGAGATGCGGCTGCGATTATTTTCAGTGCGCTGCGCCTATCAATAGCAGGCATCGAGTTGCTCATCTTGTGCACTCCTTTCCGTTAATCCCTCACCGTTAATGGCAAGTGCCGCATTCGTACACGTTCGCATGATGGCAGCTCAGACACGTGTCCTGACCCGCATCCAGCGCCGTGGTCTCTTGGTGCGTCACGTGGCAATCGGAGCACATGATGTCTTTATGAGACTGCCCGACCCCTTGAATCTCGTGAGGATTCACCGCCGTGCCGTTGGCATCGACCAAGTAAGCATCTTCGGGGGTGTTCGCCAGCACCTCTTCATAGGTATGGCAACCCGATGTCAGACAGGACTGCTCACCCACCTCGGTTCGCTTCAGACCGTCTGCTTCTTTACTGTCGGCGCTCAGCTTGCGATGCGCGCCTTCGAGAGCGGAATCGAGCAGATGACAGTCGAGGCAAGCAACTTCCGCATGCTCGGGATTTCCGGCAAGGCAGAGCTCATCCTGAGACGATGCCACCTCGAGCGCGTGGCACGCCTCACATTCCGAATCTTCCTGGAGCCTGAATTTCACCTCGTCCTTGGGAGTCGCCTGCGTCGCCGTCACGCCGTTGAACATGGCGGTCGTACTTGCGGAGGCAATCGTCTGATGGGCGCATCCGACAAGACAGGCAAGCAGAGCAACCCCCGCTATAACCGCGAGGAAGCATTTTTTCTTGTTCATATAATCGCCGTCCTTATCTAGTCCAGGCAAAACGAATTACGCAAGGTCACTGTCCCACGGCTCGAGTTCGGTGATGCCCTCTACCGCCACCGCGGCCTGGCCCCAGCATCCGTTCACGCCGATTGGCTGCAGGTAGGTGACAACCTGACCGATGTTGCCAGCGCTGTACAAGCGCGGAATGGGTTCGTCGCGCCATGAGAGGGTGCGGCCGAACTCGTCGGTAGTCAAACCTCCAATGCTGTAGATGACAGACAAGGAGAGCTCGATGGCATAGTAAGGGCCGTCGCCCAGAGGCTGCATCTTGTCGGCACTGCGCCCGAAGTCATCGTGACCTGCCGCGCAGTCAGCATTGTATTTCTCAACCGTTGCCTCAAGTTTTGCCGGGTCAACCCCAATAGCCCCAGCGATATCGGCCAAGGTGTCGCCCTTGATGATCCAACCACGATCAAGTTCAGCCTGGTTGTCCTGGCTCCACAGATAACCGCCCGCCTCTTCGGGCATGAGGTTTGCCCAGCTGCAACCCGCATGGACGTTGCCCAGCGTGCATGAGTCGAACGTCGCCTGATCCACAATCTCGAACATCTTGTTGTTGACGAAGCCTGCGTTGTCGGATCGGCAGGTGCTCATATCGCCCACGAAATCGAAAAGGGAGAGCGATCCCTTGTTATGCGTGAACGAGGTGTACTCATCGATAAAGCGATTTCCGTCCTGGTTCACAATCACCACGCTGTTGTTGTCAGGCGGAACACAGAAGATTCCTGTGCCCATTTCCTTGCTCGCAGCCTTGGAAACCAGGTACATAATCTCATAGCCCTTCGACAGCTTGGAGAGCTTCGCGCCCAGCTCGCCGGCCATGATTAGACCGTCACCCGTCAAATAGGGAGCACCGACAGAGAAGTATTCCATGCCCATCAAATGCATGTTCGCCATAAGCTCCTCATTCATGGCGTAGGAGCCCGTTGCAAGAATCACAGCATATTTTGCCTTCACGTTGATGCGCGCATCCTCAGGACCCGCAACCACGCCGATAACTTCTTTACCGTCTTTCGTTATCAGCGAATAGCCGGGGGTCTCAAAGAGAATCTCGGCATCGCAGTCTTTGGCGGCCTGGAGAAGACCCTCGTAGATTGCGGGACCCGTGCCATCTATCACGTTGTACTCGACACCATCCAGCCATTCCATGTACTTGTTCTCAACAAGCCAATCAATCGCTTCGGTTCCATATTCATCGATGTCGTAGACCAGGTCCTCGTTGGCCTCCCCGAACGACCCCGTGCTCAACAAAACATCTGGATCGGTTGCGGCGAGAAGCAGATACCCGCCGCAGCAGCGAACGTCGCCGCCCGCTGTAGCCTCGGGCTCCTTCTCCAACACAATGGTTGAAAAGGCGTTGTCATATGCCTTGACCGCAGCCCAAAGTCCTGCTGCACCTCCGCCCACAATGACGATATCCGCCTCTTTGTCCCATTTGATTCCTGTCGTGTCCTTATTGCCGCCCGTACTTCCGGAGCAGGCGGACAGAGCGGTGCCCGCCACAATGCCTGCACCTGCAACCAGGGCTCCCCCAACAAAGTTTCTGCGGCTCAGATGGCTATCCATACGTTCCTCCTTGGCTATCTGTTTTCAGATTGCTCTTCCATCCATAGGATGCACACATAAGTTTCAAGCATGGCAAGCCGACGTTCCAGAGAGGGTTCGCTTCCTTGGATTATCGCTTCAAGAACGTTTTGTTCGATTAACGTTATATTTGTCGAATAATTCTCAAAACACACTCCCGAAAAGGCCTTTTGCTTTTTTGCTATCATGGCTGAAGGGGGTATAGTGCATAACACGAGGAGTAAACGTGGCACCATTGTCGGATTTGATTACTGGAACCGTGCTTTACAACAAACTTTGCGAGGACGTTCTATCTGGAAAAGCAGATCGCACATTCACCGAATACCGCATCCTCTTTTTTCTTGCAAACGTAGAGGGAGGTCGGGCGAGAATTCACGCGCTGGCGGAATCCCTCATCTTGAATACCAGCACCGTAAGCGACGCAGTAAAAGCCCTTGAATCCGCTGGATTCATTGAAAAAGATAGAGAAGAAAACGACCTGAAAGCCATTTGGGCCATTATCACCAAAGCAGGAAGAGAAGAATTCGTAAGGTGCAGCGATGCTCTTCTCGAAGGAACAAACGAATACTGGAACAGCGTAGGTGCTGCGATACGGGAGAAATATTTCACATACGGCGTCATGCTTACGCATACCTGGAAGCACCCTTTGCAAGCTGCCCATCAGCTACCTAAGCCTGTTTTCTACTCGTTTATCTCCAAATGGCATCTTTCAAGCTATGTCAGTTGGTTCAAAAGCACCTACAATCTCAGCCTGATCGATGTGCGCATCCTTATGCTTTTACTGGAACGAGAAGAAGCGATTACCTGCGGCGATATCGCTTATCTATTGCGGGTGTCCAATAGTGCCGTCTCGAGCTCGCTGCGTCGATTGAGCAGAATAAAAAAGTACATAGCGAGAGACTCCGCCACTTCGAATCGCGAGACCAAGAACAGGCTCACCGATGAAGGGGCAGAGCGCATCCGCGAAATTCGTAATCGATTCATTCTTTTCAACATGGAGCAATTTGGCATGTCCTCAGAGGAGTTTGAGAACATGCTCCTTGCCACCTTTACGCACGAGCGAAAGAACTACATGCAAAAAATCTTCGGTTCGGATTTCACCAAGAATCACTAACGACCGTTTGCGCCGCAGAAGGGACGAACGAGTTGCAATCGCAATTCGATTTGAAGATATACCGCCATTGCGCGCAACTGCTGCCCCTTCATACCTCCTGCTCGAAGGCCGCTATCTCTTCCATGAACGTCTCGCCGTAGCGAGCAAGTTTGGTTTCACCCACGCCGTTCACCTGGAGGAACTCGAGGCGATCCTTGGGGCGACGCACACACATGTCGCGCAGCGTCTTGTCAGAGAACACCACGTACGGCGGAATGCCGTTAGCATCAGCGATGCGCTTGCGCAAGGCGCGCAGGCGTTCGAATAGCGCGTCGTCACCCGCCGAGAACCCTGCGGAGCCGAACGCATGACCGCCCTCGCCCGCCAACGCGCGGGGCTCAGGCTTCTTCGTTTTCATACGCTTCATGGTAAACGTAAAGCCTTCCGCATCCGTCTCGGCGCAACGCGGGCCTAGGCCCACTACCGGATACGTGCCATCGGACACTTGCAACAGCCCTTCCGCCGCAAGCAGCTCAATAACCTCTTTGACCTGCGAATTCGAATCCTGCACAGTCGCATAGGAATCAAGATGGTCAAGACCTAACTCAAGCAGACGCGCAGCTTTTGACCCGCGTACGATATCGGCGATCATGGTTTTGCCGAACGAACCGTTCACCTCGCGCACGCATTGCACGCAGCGCTGCGCCGTTACGGTCACATCGACCGAATCGAACTCGCCCAAGCAGTTGGAGCAGTTGCCACAACCCGTTGGGGAGGGCGAGGGGGAGGCTCCATGCTCAAACAGTCCTGACTCGCACGAACGCCCCACTGGGGCGTTCGGCTCGTGCGGAACTGCGCGTGGAACCTCCCCCTCGCCCTCCCCAGCACGCAGAACGTCGCTTTCATCTCCAAAGTACTTCAAGATATAGCGCCGCAAACACCCGGTGGTATGGCAGTACCCCACCATAGCCTCCAGCATGCGCCGCTGACCTGCGCGCACCCGCTCGGCCTCTTCGTCGGTCAACT
Organism: uncultured Slackia sp.; assembly: GCF_944321625.1. GTDB lineage: Bacteria > Actinomycetota > Coriobacteriia > Coriobacteriales > Eggerthellaceae > Slackia. The sequence goes on along the minus strand of NZ_CALUMA010000014.1, from coordinate 6,324 downwards.
CCGCGTTGCCCGCGCCCTCTTCGATGAAATAGCGGCACGTACTCACATCGCCATCGCTCCACAGCAGCAGGCATTCGCTCGGCTCGCCGTCGCGCCCGGCACGGCCCGCCTCCTGATAGTACGCCTCGATGCTCTTGGGCATGTTGTAGTGAATCACGTAGCGCACGTTGGATTTGTCGATGCCCATGCCGAACGCATTGGTCGCCACCATGACCAGGGCGTCGTCGTCGATGAATCGCTGCTGGCTCACGCGACGGTCTTCCGAGGCCATGCCCGCATGGTAGCGCGCCACCGAAATGCCCTGCCCGGCAAGCCATGCCGTCAGCTCCTCGACCGCCTTGCGCGTGGAACAGTAGATGATGCCGCTATCGCCCGGATGCTCGGCAATATAGCCCGCGATGCGCGAACGCTTCTGCTTGGAGCTCAACTTTTCCACGCAGAATCGCAGGTTGGGACGGTCGTACCCCGTGATGACCGTTTCAGGAGCGTACAGCCCCAAAAGCCCCGTGATGTCGTCGCGCACGTTATCGGTGGCCGTGGCCGTGAGCGCGATGACCGGCGGGCGCTTGGGCAGCGCCTCGATGAACTCGCGTATCATCAGGTACGACGGGCGAAAATCCTGGCCCCACTGCGACACGCAATGCGCCTCATCCACGGCAATCAGCGGGATATCGATGCGCGCGGCGAATTCTCGGAACAGCGGGTCGGATAGACGCTCCGGCGCCACGTACATGATTTTATACGTCCCCTCTTCGGCACGATGCATCACCGTGCGCTGCTGCCCCGGCGTAAGCGTGGAGTTGAGGTACGCGCCGCGCACGCCCGCGTCGATGAGCGCTCGCACCTGGTCGCCCATGAGCGATACGAGCGGCGATATGACCAGCGCCAACCCCGGCAGCACGATGCCGGGAATCTGATAGCACAGCGATTTGCCAGCACCCGTCGGCATGATGCCCAACGCATCTCGCCCCTTGAGCACCGCTTGGATGAGCGTCGCCTGACCGAGACGAAATGTTTCATAGCCATAAAACTTACGCAGGGCCCTGAGGGCATCATCCATGGTCGCCTCCGCATGCACGCTCACATCCGAAGCGCTTAAACAGGCTGAAAGCTCCATGCTCGCCCTTTCCTTCTCAATCCCAATCAACCCTTGTACCCGTTCGCTCAAACAGCGATTGCATGCCCATGGGAGTTCGAGGAATTTCCGATTACCCTCAATGCACCAGCAATCGCCGATATAATGCAGACGTACCAGCAAAGCCCGTTCCTCCGTCGGTCAAACTTTGGAATCACGGGCGGCGCAGGTATTTACGAAACGGGTCGGTTATTACCGACCTTTTTTGCTGGCGCGCAAAAATTCTAGCAAAGCACGAGACGCGACAATACTTCACCGCTTTCAACATTGCGACACGAAACGACCGAAATCCTCGCACGCTCCTCCGAATTTCGCATACGACACCCCGCCGCTCCAAATAGGTTAGCCAGCCGCAAGCGCCTCCAAACTAGAGTTCCATCAAGTCCTCCATCGAGCAGTGCAGAACGCGAGAAAGACGCAGCAATGTGGAAGCCTGGGCCTTATTGATGTCTTTCTGGCGTTGCTCATACATTTGAATGGAGCGAAGCCCCACCCCACTCATCTTCGCAAGCTGTGACTGCGAGTATCCCCATGCTTCGCGAAGACGACCCAAATTTGTGCGCGCCGCCCGCTTTGCAACCATCTCCTCAAGCACGACGATGAATTTTCGTTCATCGGCCTCATGAAGCGGATGATAGAGGGAAACAAGGGACTCATACGGAACCGCTTTGAAAATGCTTCTGTATCGCCTCCCTGTTGCGAACTGATACCACACAAGGCTCCATCCCACCCACCATTCGGGCGTGCGACCAAGCCGCACTATCTCGCTCTTCAAAAGTCCCTCAGCAGCGCCGGGCGCCATCATGCAAAGCAATTCGACACCCGATTTCCCTGCTACGTACACTGGATTACGTCTTTCGAATTGGGAAGCAATCCCAGAAACCACGAAAGCGTCGGCCACATCCTGTCCGGCCAACCCCATTACGTTGACGCCCACATCGAACACCGACGCGAGGGCCTGCGCCGCATCGTCGCGATACAGAGGCTCATCGGGTAGTTCAATGAAATCATATTCGACCCTCATCGAACCTCACCTCGCAGGAGATCAATCATGAACACATCGTCAGAGCGCACATCCCCCGAATCGACCATCTCTCGATAATCCTCACGCGCTTTCTTATCGCGCAAAGCACGACGCGAATACCAAATCGAACCGTCAACCGGAAATGCCTCGATAAACGAGACCGCTTCGAACGCTTTGGGGCTTTTCAGCATAACCTGTCTGCCCAGCTTACCGAAACGAAGCGCCTCTTCAAGCTGTCTTAGCGAAATCCTGTTGTCCAAGAACGCGCGGGCGAACGAGAAGTATGAATCATCCGCTCGATAACCCATAACAATATCGGCAGCACTTAGGTCGACGGCGTATCGCTCCCTCATGAAACCTTTCGCCCGCCTCATAACCGGCGTGGACACGTCAAACTTTCGATTTTCAAGTAGAACCGCAAGCCAATTGAGGGAACCGAATTCCTCAGAATCCAAATCGATGAGGGATAGCCCACCCATATCAAGAAGGTACTTATTCACAAATCCATCAGACAGGTCAGGACATGCCCATTCACGTGCAAGATTCACATGCTCAGTGCAGTAAAACCCCAGGCCATAGTCATTGTAGGGACTGCCTATTCCATACTGCGGACGAGGTACGCGAACCCGCGATCCGTGGTAAAGCGTGATGACTAAGCCCTTAGAATTGCCCATCGTGCCCTCCTCTCTTTTTGAGAGAGTATATCACTGTGATGATATAAGCAAGAGATAGCGTAAAAAGCATTCGCAACGCGAGCGCCCTGCCTCATGGAGCAATTCCGCCGTTCGGAAGAACGGCGTAACTCACTACACGTTGAACTTGAAATGCATGACGTCGCCGTCTTGGACGACGTACTCCTTGCCTTCCTGGCGGAGCTTGCCGGCATCGCGGCAACCCTTCTCGCCGCCGAGCGCCACGTAGTCCTCGAAGCTGGCGGTCTCGGCCTTGATGAAGCCGCGCTCGAAGTCGGAATGGATCACGCCGGCGGCCTGCGGAGCCTTGGCGCCGATGGGAATGGTCCAGGCGCGCGTCTCAGTCTCGCCACTCGTGAAGTAGCTCTGCAGCCCCAGCAGCTTGTACGCCTCGCGAATCAAACGCTCCAGGCCGCTTTCGGAAAGCCCCAGCTCCTCCATGAACATCTGGGCCTCCTCCGGGTCGAGCTCGGAGAGGTCGGCCTCGGTCTTAGCGCAGATGGGTACAGGAATCTGCCCGTCGATCTCGGGCAGCTCGGCATTCAGCTTATCCTCATCTACGTTAGCGATGTAGAGCATGGGCTTCATCGTGAGCAGGCACAGGTCCTTGATGGCGGCCTTCTCGTCATCGGAAAGCCCCAGCGTGAGCGCGCGATGGCCCTCGTTCAGACCGGCCAGCACCTTCTTGGCAGTCTCGAACTTGAACACGGCGTTCTTATCGCGCTTGGATTCCTTCTCCAAACGCGGCAGCGCCTTGTCCAGCGTGCCGATGTCGGCCAGAATCAGCTCGGTCTTGATGGTATCCACGTCGGACTGCGGGTCGACCTTCTTGGACACGTGCTCCACGTTGGGGTCGCTGAAGAAACGCACGACCTCGCAGATGGCATCGGTCTCGCGGATGTTGGCCAGGAACTTGTTGCCCAGGCCCTCGCCCTGGCTGGCGCCCGCCACCAGGCCTGCGATATCCACGAACTCGACCGTCGCCGGCACGATCTTGGCGGGGTGGTCAATCTTCGCCAGCTCCTGCAGACGCGAATCGGGAACGGGCACCAGACCCACATTGGGCTCGATGGTGGCGAACGGATAGTTGGCGGCGAACCCGCTCTTCTTGGTGAGCGCGGTGAACAGCGACGACTTGCCCACGTTGGGCAGGCCCACGATACCGATGGAAAGCGACATTGCTATCTCCTCATGACCGACATGCTGATGAATCGTTTCAGGCAAACACACGTATGATACCAGACGCGCGCCGCTGCCGCAGAGCCACACGAGCGAAAACCGAAGGCGACGATGCGCAATCAAAAAGAAAAGGCCCGCACAGAAAACCGTGCGGGCGAATAATCCAAGGGGCTTGGCAGGCTGGATGCTACTCGTCGTCTTCTTCATCGTCCTCGTTGGCGCGGCTCGATGTGGTGAGCCAGTCGCTGTCAGGGCGGCAAATCAGGCGGGCGTTGGTATACGCCTGGCGCATGGTAAGAATGGTCTGGCCCTGGTAGTTGCCCGACGGCATAAGCTGAACCACCAGCGCAGCGTCGGCAATGTCGTCGTCCATCAGGCAAATGGGCAGCAGCAGGCTCATGGTATTGCCGCGCGGGTAATACGACGGAATGGCCGTCTTGAAGTTCCAGCGCACGCGCTTCTTCGCCGTATCGACTGCTTCGTTCAAGCGTGCACGCACGCGCCTGAACAGGCGGTCGTCATCTTCCAGGATGTCACCGAGCTCCTTGTAGAGGCGTCGCTTGCCCGCCACATCCGCCGTACGGATTTCGGCGATGACGTCCATGGCGTCGGCGTCGCCGCGCAGCTCTTCGGCAAGGAAGTCTAGCGGCAGGCGACTCATGTTGTCAATCAGCACATGGTCGTCGTCGATGATGAGCTCTTTGTCCAGGTCGTACAGCAGGTCTTCCTTGCGTGCGAAATACTCGGCAGGCTCAGGCAGCGGGTTGAACAGCTCCACCAGACGCTTGCCCAAACCACGCCTGCCCGACGTGGTGAATCCCGCGAACTTCCACTCCCATTCGTCGATCCACGCGGTGGAATTGCGCTCGAAGCACGCATAGATGTCATCATAGCGCCTGTTCACCAGGCCCGTATTGAAAGCCGCAAAGCTGCGGTCATCGGCGATGCAAATCTTTCCTTCAGACTCCAGGCGGAAGAACGTAGTACAGATATAGCTCTTCAGAATAGTGAAACGATGCTTGGGCGGGGCGCTCACCACCTGCAACCCGGCAGAGCGCAGGCTGTCGAGCGCCTCCTGCTCGGGACTCACCTCGCAGCCCGACGCGTCGATGCGCACGCCCTCCCCGTCGCCGTCCTGGAAATCCCAAAGCTCGGGCAGGGCGATTTCGGCGAGCTCGCCCAAGAAATCGTCCCACGTTCCCAGCCAGGCAAACTTCTCCTGATGCTTGCTGGGATGGTTGCCGGCGAAGGTATTGCGCTTGGCATAGGTGTCGATATAGCACAGGTACCAAGGCTTGTTCTCGACGTTGCCCTTGGTGGCAAGGGTGATGGACGCCTCGATGGGCGAGACGCCGTCGGCGCAGAACGCGTCCAGGGGGAACACCACTTTGCCCTCATAGAAACGCAGGGCGCCTTCCTGGCGCGCCGCAAGCCAGCTGTCCTCCAGCAGGTAATCCACGTCAGCGTTCGGCGCGTTGTCCTGGATGATCGCACGCGAGGAATACGTGGTGAAAACGAAATCTGAATAGCGGTCACGCATCTGCGCCTGGGTCTCGGGCGGCAAGGGCTGGCTTCGATATTCCTCAGTAGATGCCATGGTGCGCGCCACGGCGAGCGCCTCCTCGCTAGGCGCGTCAATCTGCACGCGCGGGCGCGGCACGTACGGCATCTTGGTGTCGATATAACACAGGTACCAATGCTTGCGTTCGGGGTTTTCTCGCCAGGTGCGCTGAATAGAAGCCTCGATGGGCGTCTTGCCGTCGGCGCGCATCGCCGCGATAGGAAACGTCACCTTGTCCTCGAACGCGCGGAAGGCGCCCGCCGCAAAAGCCGCATCCCAGCTTTCCTCGAGCAGCGCGTTGATATCGGTCGCAGGCGGCACATTTGCCCGCAGGATGTCGGCCGAGGCATAGGGCACAAACACGAAGCCCTTGAAGCTAGGCTCGAGCTCGGCGCACGTGGCCTCGTCGATGGGAGCCGTACGGTATTTGCCAGATGCGGCCATTGCGCGAGCAATCGATTGCGGCGTTGCTGCTTCCTCGACAGCAGACACTTGAGCGGCAGGCGTTTCGGTAACAGGCACCGTAGAAACAGAGCCAATCGGCTGGGTCGGCGCGACAGAAGCGAAATGGGACGCCGCCGCAGAAGCGCTCGATGATGCCGAAGGTTGCGCTTCCACGAAGTTGCCATGCGAACCGCCCGATGCCGCATTGGCCATTGTGCCGTCGGTGATCATGCCAACCGTTGCCGATTTCGCCCCAGACGGGCCAGTCGGCTGATCGGCGGTCGCCCGA
>NZ_CALUMA010000013.1 GCF_944321625.1 uncultured Slackia sp. | reverse complement strand
CCCGAGCGCGCCATTGAGCTGGTGCGCCTGCTGGCCGAAGATACTATTTCGTCCAAGCAGGGCCGTGAGGTGCTTGCCTCCGTGCTCGACGAGGATAAAGACCCTGCCGCTATCGTGGACGAGCGCGGCATGAAGCAGGTGAGCGACACCGGTGCCATCGAGGCCGTGGTGGATGCCGTCATCGCTGCGCATCCCGACGAGGTTGCTCGCTACAAGGAGGGCAACGCCAAGCTCATCGGGTTCTTTGTGGGGCAGTGCATGAAGGAAATGCGCGGCCAGGGCAATCCCAAGATGATCAACCAGTTGCTTGCGAAGAAGCTGAACGCATAACGTTTCAGCTGTTGCATTGGCTTGAGGCTTCTGCTTCAAATCGGCTGTTTCGCCGCGGTTTTGCCTCAACATTTCGAAGGCGCGTTGCGATATGCGACGCGCCTTTTTCTTCCCGTTGGCCTTCTTCACTGTTGATCGTGGGATAATGGGTTCGCCACGGGCAAGAGGTTCGATGGAATGTGGAACGAGGCTGCAATGGGCGGAATAAGCGTACTGGTCATGCTGAGCGCGATGGGGTTTTTCGTGTTCTTGTTTTTCGGAGCCGTCGCTCTGTTCATCGCGGCGGTTGTGCTGACCATCGTATTCGCGGCGCGTACCAAAAAACGCCATGCGCAGGGCAAGAAGCTCGGCGGACTCATCGCGCTCCCCATCGTGTTCTACGTGCTTAGCGTGCCGGTGCTGTTGTTCTTCACGTTTACTGTGGTTATACCCGTCGCGACTGCAGGATCCACGACCGATTATTACGATTGCACGGAAGCTATCACAACGCACGAGCCCGAAGATCTGGCGGATGCGCTCGCTTCGCCCGACTTGGAGTTGGATGACGAGGGCCTGCATTCTTATCGCAGTCTGCTGCAGGTGGCGATTGCCTATGGTGACCTGGAATGCGTCGAACTGATTCTGGAGGACACGCAAGCTGATGGGCGTCCGATTGACCTGAATACGCCTCTCAACGATTACGATGACGGCGGCGTGCCCATCGACTCGGACTATGCTCTGATCATGGCCACATCCACGAGTTTTTCCTCGCTCGAAATGGTGGAGCTTCTCATTGAGTACGGCGCAGACGTGAACGTTGCAGGAGAGGGCGGGGACACGCCGCTGCACAACGCCAGCGCCGGCAGGTGCGTGAGCAGGCTTGGATCGGGCATCAGTTCGATGGATTTGGGCGAGTCCGACAGGGCTATTGACCTTCTGCTTGATGCGGGCGCAGACATAACGGCAAAAAACGACGATGGTTATACTCCGTGGGATAACTACCGTGCAATGGTCCGCTACTACGAGAGCGAGGGGCGCATCAGCTCTGAGGATGCGCTAGAAATCCTATCCGAACGCGCAGAAACACTTGAGCCTTAAGGTGCATTCGCTCCAAATCCGATGAATATGTTGTTCTATTTTCAGCAGTCAATTAACTACGTGACGCCTCGATAGTCGTCGCCGATTTTTGTTTGCGTGCTGCAAACGAAGGCTTCGAATCAGAAATCTATGTCGTAGTACATCTGGGGGGTTATATCGCGCCGTTGATGAAGAATACGCTGGATGACAACTGCCTCCCGCTCGCTTTCGATGCGATAAAAAATCCAGTACTGTCCAGCGACAATTCTTCGATATCCCTCATTTTCAAGTCGGTCGTCGTCAATGGGGCGTCCTGCTTGGGGAATAGTTTTAAGGGTTTCTATGGCTCCATCGATTGAAGCTATTGCGTTGATTGCACCTTGCGGGGAGTTGCAGTCAAGGGCAAGGTACGATGCAATTGCTTTTTTATCGCGGAGCGCAATGGGCGTGTACTCTATGCTATGCATGTGAGATTCCTAGGGTAGCAAAGAGGTTGTCCATCTGAGCTTTTGCTTCTACCTCGGAGATGGTGCCCGGCGTGAATTTCTGTTCAATCTCGGCCTCGCGCACCGCAAGGTAGATGCGGTCGCGCTGGCGCTGCTCCTCGTAGGCAGCGCTGTCCATGACCACAAGTGCAGGAGTGCCGTTTTTGGTGAAAATGAGTGGCTCTCGTGATTCCCGTGCTTGGTCACATACGTCGTTGAGATTCGTTCGGAGGTCAGTTATAGGCCTGATAATCGGCAACGTTGCTGCAGCGATGGGCATTGCTCTCTTCCTATCTATTTATATTCGTTATGTATATAGATATAAATTTATCAATATATACAGAAGAAATCAATCTACGGTTGGGCGCGCGTGGAGAAAATGCGCCCTATGCCATATGCCAGATATTAGCTGCGAGCTAATGAAATCGCTTTTTCAATTCCCTAGCATTAGATGCGTTCTCGCGAGGAATGCATCTAATTGGCTCTGAACGGGCATTGAGAAAGGGAAGAAATGAAGAAGCCAATCTACAAACGAGTGTGGTTTTGGGTCGTCATTGTGGTTGCGGTAATTGCTATTGGCGGTGCGGCGGGAGGCTCTGGGTCGGATTCTGGTTCCTCGAGCAGTACGGATGTGGCTAGCCAGCAGGCTGTTCAGGTCGATAGCTCGCAGGAGTCCTCGTCGGATGCCTCTGCCGAAACGACCATTCAGGAGCAGGAGCCTGTCGAAGAGGGGTCCGAGGTGCCTACGGAGTACAAGTCGGCACTCACCAAGGCAGAAACGTACAGCGAAATGATGCATATGTCCAAACAGGGGATTTATGACCAGCTTGTTTCCGAGTACGGAGAGCAGTTCTCTGAGGAGGCAGCGCAATACGCGATTGACAATCTCGATGCGGATTACAAGGCCAATGCGCTCGAGAAGGCAAAGGTGTATCAAAATGACATGGCCATGTCTCCTGATGCGATATATGATCAGCTCACCTCTGAATACGGCGAGCAGTTTACGGCCGAAGAGGCTCAGTACGCCGTCGATCATCTGGAGTAAACAACTGTGCTCATGCATGCCGGGTGGCCCTGATTTGGGACATCCGGCATTGTTTGTTTATGTATCATTATGGAAAACCAAAAGACCAAACGAAGACGAAGGAAGCGCCGCGTGAAGGAGCCGTTGACAGAGGAATTGCTCGCAGAACTGCTGGATGCGCCTAATCCGGCAGCATTTGCTGATGCGCGCAATATTACGCAACGGTCGCTTTCTGAATACCTACAGCAACTTCTTGACGAGAAGGGGCTTGAACGCGCCGATGTCGTGCGCGCTGCTGGCCTTAACGAGACATTTGGCTACCAGATTTTCATGGGGCAGCGTCATCCCAAGCGCAACAAGGTGCTGCAAATCGCTTTCGCGATGCGCTGCACGCTCAAAGAGGCTAATCGTATGCTGCAGGCTGCGGGCGCCAATGAACTGTACTGCAAGAACCGCCGCGACGCCATCATCATTTTCTGTCTCGACCGCGGTTACTCACTCCAGCGGGCGGATGAAGAGCTATATCGGTTTGGTGAGGAGACTATCTGCTGATGGCGGATGGCGGCATGATGCAAAGTGATGGGAATTCGGTTGCGCATGCGAACTGTCAGGATCCTCGGGCTGAAGCTCCTGCGATGCATTCCGTCTCGTTGGGGTCTGATACCATGGACAGTATGGAGATCGACGAACTGGCAGAGCATCTTGATGCACTGAGGCGCGAAGCATGCTATCGCGTCGATTCCGTACTGAAAGAATCGCCGGTCGAAACAACCCAACGGGTGTACTTCGTGGGCGCCAACGGCTCTGAGCAGGGGCCGTATATTCGAAAATATATCAAGCGCGACGCCGGCCTGGGTTCGGCGTATCGTCGGATTTTCGAAGCTCAGCGTGCAGGTCGCAGGTTTCGGCATATACCTCTCGTTGTGGATTGCTACGATGCTGATGACATGCTCGTGGTGGTCATGGAGTATGTGCGCGGCGAGACGCTTGCCGACGTGGTGTATCGTTGCGATCCGTCGTTGCCGCTTGCGGTCGATGTGTTCTGCCGTTTGTGCGATGCCGTTGCGGAGCTTCACGAGGCGTTCGACCCGCCTATTATTCATCGCGATCTCAAGCCGAGTAACATCATTCTTTCTCACGATAATCTGACGATTATCGACTTTGGCATCGCGCGGGCCTTTCGCGAAGATGCCGATGCCGATACTGTGCGGTTCGGCACGCGTGCGTATGCGCCGCCCGAGCAGTTTGGCTATCGACAGACCGACGTACGCAGCGATGTATATGCCTTGGGCATGCTGCTGTATTTCTGCCTCGTGGAAAAGACGCCCGATGCGCGTGTGCGTGAGCAAGGATTTTTCGATTCGCGCATTCCCGCTTCGGTACGCGAGGTGCTTCTGCGCGCTACTGCATTTGACCCCGATGATCGCTACGAAAGCGTTCGCGAGTTCAAGGCGGCGTTCCTTTTCGCTATCGAGTCGATGGAGCGTTCCGGCAAACCAATCGCTGTGGAGCTGAATAATAGTGTGGATTCGATTGAGTGGAACGTCGCGAATCAGCAGGGTGCAGCGAGAGCGTTTGTGGACAACGTGTCACGCGATGAGCCTCGACCATGCGGGCGTCATCCTGTTCCTGCGCCTGCCGATTGCGGAAAGGGCAACCCCGTTGGTGCCTCGTCGCCCCTCAAGTCTGTTCCGCTTTGGGCAGGAGTGCTTTGGAATGGAGGGCTCATTGCCCTATGGGTTGCTTTTGCGGTATCTGGGGTAGACCAGGTTGTCCTGCATCCGACCGGCGAGGCGGCATCGTATCCGATGTGGTACAACGTAGTCATGTATGTGGGCGTAATGGTCATGTTCGCCTGCTTCTTTTTCGCTTTACTGGATAAGCGGCTGATTGCGCGATACGTCCCATCGGTGCGTCGCGTGCAGGGGAAAAGGGGAGCGGTGCTTGGCATTGTTGCAGGATTGCTGTCGATAGTTACGGTGGTGGCGATTGGCGTGGTGATGCTGCTTGTCACTCAACGTCCATAGCGCGGCCGATAATGCCTGGCAATTATCATGAGTATGTAATCCATTTTGATGCGTAAATTGGGCACTCTGCCAGTTTTCCCGAGTATGTAATCCATTGTCAGGCGCTCAAGAATGGTCGGCCTGCCATTTTTGTGATTCGGGTCATCAATGAGACCCCATTTGAGTTCGATTGTGCCCTATTTTCGCAATTTATTTAGTGCGTGAGTCAAATGCGCCGCCGAAAATGATTCTCGGAGGATTACATACTCGGGAAAACTGGCGGGACGGGTGATTATTGCAACGATTTGGATTGCATACTCGTGATACCTGTCGACGCAGTCGAATGGGCACGCAAAAGGCCGGCGCTTTCACGTCGGCCTTTTGCGTGCTGTGAGCTGCGGGGCGTCGAGCGGTCAATAGCACGACACCCCCAAGCGTGATCCTATGCGAAGAACGCGTTGTAAATTTCGCTCTCGGCATTGGCGTCGATGGTCCACGTGCCGTCGACGAGCGTGTAGCCGAACTCGCACGTGGTGGCCTTGGGCTCGGTCTCGTCGATGGCCTGCATCATGATCTCACCGATTTTCGCGTTGAGCTCATCAGCGGTCATGTCCAGGATTTCGTCGCTTTCGCCGAATTCGGCCGAAAGCTCTTCGGCGCGCGCAGTGGCATCGGTGAACGTCTTGCAGGTCACGGTAACTGCGGCGGTGGCGGTGTTGCCATCTTCGGCAACGGTAACCGAATCAACGGCATAGTCAAAGCCGTCAAGCAGAGACGCAACGTAATCGCTGTTGGAAATGCCGTATTCGTCAAGTCCGGCGCTCTCAACGCTGGCGGTAAGTTCGTCCATAACTGCCTGGTCATGGTTCTTGATAGGGTCGAACTGCGCAGCAAGGTCGGCGCGAATGGCGTCTTCAGGCGATTCGCTCGAAGAGCAGGCGACAAGCGAAAGCCCTGCGGTCAGCGCAAGCGCCGCCACCAGCACGGCAAGAATCTTTTTCATCTTGGACATTGTATCCCCTTTCGTTCGCGCGGACCCCTCGCCGCGTATGCTCTCATTATATCGCCGCAGGAAGAAGCGTTGCGTTTAAGGCGTTTGTTATGGCGAGCGGTTTTTATTTCGGGGGGAGGTGGCGCATTAAAGGCGCGTGGGATTGGGGACTGGAGGCTGGAGACTGGAGACTGGAGGTTGGAGGTTGGAGGTTGGAGGTTGCTGGCTCGGAGGCCGCCAGTTTGGAAGTGGGTAGATTCGCCGTGTCAGGCCGAGCGCGTGAGCGATAGGCTATAGTGCGAGATGACACAACGGCAGAAAGAAGGGACGTTCGAATGAAAAGAATCAACCCCGAACATGTACAACGCGTCATAGAGATGGCGAACAAAAGTCCGTTTCTCAACCACATGGGCATTCGCATGGAGGAGATGCGCGAGGGGTACGCGCGTTCCGTCATGCCTGTGGGCAACCTGCTCAACGCATTCGGCGGCATTCACGGAGGCGCGTACGCGGCGCTGCTGGACAACGTCACCTATTGGGCGCTGTACTGCAGCGTTGATGAGGGCATGGGATATACCACCATCGACCTCACGGTGAGCGATCTGCATTCGACGAAGGGTGGCACGGTGATATGCGAGGGCCGCGTCATCAAGCACGGGCGAACCATCAGCCTCACCGAGGCGGAAGTGCGTGACGAGTCGGGCAAGCTCCTTGCCCATGCGACGTCGAAGCTGTTCGCGTCGCCTTCGGTCCAACCCATTTCGGCGGCGGTCGAGGCAACGGGGTCCGACCCGCTTCCGCCTAAGTTCTTAGATGAAGACTAGACGTTTGCGCGGGTCATGTTTACGCATGGCAAGCGTGCGCACCGCTTCGGCTTTGCGACATTTCGAGTGTTTCGGGTGCTGCGGCGCGCAGGCTCGTCAAGCTGCCTTCGGCTTGGCTGGCAAACGGCTCACGTGGGCATGCGTGGGGCGAATCTGAGGAAAAATAGCGGGTTGGGCGGCCGCGGCGCGCATTGTCGGCTTGGGTCGGGTATAGTGGTGCGACCGTAAAATCTCTTTGAAAGGATTCCTTCATGAGCAACGAAGGCAAGAAGGTCAAGGCGCACTATCGCGGCACGCTGGATGACGGCACGCAGTTCGACTGCAGCTACGATCGCGGCGAGCCCATCGAGTTCGTGTGTATGGCCGGTCAGATGATTCCCGGCTTTGATGCGGCGGTCAAGGATATGGAGCTCGGCGAGAAGAAGACCGTGAAGATTCCCGCTGATCAGGCGTATGGCGAGTACAATCCGCAGGCCGTCCAGCAGGTTCCCGTGGCTAATATTCCTAACGCCGACCAGCTTCCCGTGGGTCAGACCGTGTACTTCAACGGCCCCATGGGCCCCTTCCCGGCGAAGGTTGTCAGTGTGGATTCCGAATATGCCACGTTCGACATGAACCATGAGCTCGCCGGCAAGGATCTCACCTTTGAGATTGAGCTGGTGGAGATCGAGGGCTAAGCGCTCTCCCTGCTTCAGTCGTGCGTTCTCAAAGAGTTGGGGATGCATGGCAAGGCGGAGTGCTACCGCATCGAATCGCAACGCGTCCGAGGTTTTCCTTGGGCGCGTTTTTTGTTGCTTTGAGGTTCGCGGGGAAGCGGGGCACGGCAATATGGGGCGCATCTGGGGCATGCGAGCCCTGGATACGCCTCTATTCCTTGTGCTCGCGAATGGCGTCGCGGCGCAGATTGATGTAGTCCAGCAGCTCGCTGCGGCGATGCACATGCAGCTTGCGATAGATATGCTGGATGTGCGTTTGCACCGTGTACGGCGAAATCACGAATTTCTTGGCGATGGAATCGATGCTGTGATTGCGCGCCAGGAGCTTGAGCACCTCCGTTTCGCGCGGTGACAGACCGAACTCCGCCGCTGCGTCTTCGCACACGGTGTCAACCTCGTCGACGGAAAGCGGCGCGCTGGCAAGCGCGGTGAGTGCATGTTGCTGGCGGGTTGCGGCGATGATGAGAAAGCCGATCACACATACGCCCAGAAGGCAGGTGTCGGCAGTGAGACTGCTGCTTACCAGGTTGTTCTGCTCAAAAAATACGGCGGCAGAATTGCCGATGGTGCTGCCCAGCCGCATGATGCCTTCCGAGACGCCGAAGGCGATGGCGGGCGCCATGTATCCCCGGGTGGCAAGCGCTCCGAAGAACGTGAGCATAAGGATTTCCATGCAAACGCAGATGCCCATGCCCAGTGCGAATGCCGCCACGGCAAGCTCTCCGCTTTTCACGACGAATACCAGGGCAACGATGGAAAGGGCCATGAGGACGGGAACGAGCGAATAAGGCTCGCCGTCACTGAACCGCGAGGCGTACAGGAGAAGCGCGACGCTGATGATGATGACGCCCCCGGCAAGCGTCCAAGCAAGCACGTTCGCGTGGAAAAGCACGCCCGTCAGCTCGGTCGGAATGATGCAGGTCGCGAACGTGTCTGCGATTGAGAGCATGCCCCCCGTGACCAGGATGACGATGGCACTCGTGCGCAGCGCCTTGCTCGACTTTTGCGGCAGGAGCACCGGCTCGGGGCAGCCACCCGATCGCGCCATGGTGTTGCGGTACGCGATGGCCGATGCGATGGGGAATGCAGCGGCGAGGACCGCAGCGGCGGGCGTGGGCAGCACCATGCTTGCTGCCATTGCGACAACCGTGACCAGTGCGAAGGTGAGCGCCACGTCGCGCACGGCAAACGTCGCCTTGGCGCGCGAGCAGCTTGCTCCGCCGAATATCCAGATGAGCGCTTGGCAAAGTCCGAAAAGACAAGCAATCGCCGTGGCCATGGCATAGAACGGTGCACCGTGAACAAAGGGAAACACCAGGCAGAATGCAAGCGTGGCTGCAGAGAGCACGCCGGCGGCGATAGGAACGACGCCCAGGTGCTCACCGGTGTCTATCCGCTTGATTCCAAAGGGAAGCGTCAGCAAGAACAGCGCGGCGAACCCTAGCGTGAGAAGCCAGACAAACGTGACGTCGAACGATGTGATGCCTAAAAGTCCTGTAGCGTTGGGCACGAACCAGAGGCTGTAGTGCCAAGCGGAGATGAGGGCGAGGCAGAGATAGGGGGAAGTGCGAACTGCCGCAAGGCCGCGTTTGAGGCGCAGGGGAGCGGACGAGGCAAACGAGGCGATTCGGTTCTTGGATGCGGTCGTGCTCATATTCCCGCTTTCAATCGTTGTGCCGGTGTTCCGATGATGACCATCGTGCCCGCCATGCGCGGTCCAGAAACATCGCTAGAATGCCTGCAACCTAACTTTCAAATTTTACTCGCAATCGCCATTTTGTGAAATCCCTTTTTCGATGCGATATTGATTTCTCCAGTAATGGCGTATTCATTATGTGCAAATTCATGCCTTGATAAGGATACCTCATTACGTCTCGCTCAAGCACAATGACGCTGTCGTGTTCCATTCCAAGGGAACCTTGCGCGCGCATTCATGCGGCATCGCGTGCGGAAAGGCGCAGGGAATGGCCGATAGCGTATGAGGGCGTCCGCGGATCGCAAGCGAGTGCCGTCGGACGCATTCGAGAAAGGGGCTTGCCCATGGCAGGAAACGCGCTCGGAGAGAAAAGCTACAAAGATCTCTCCACTCCCCACCGATGGATGCTGCTGATTCTGGTCAGCATGGGTTCATCGGTCATCTACGGTCCCATCTATCTGAAGACGGTGTTCTACGATCCGCTGATGCAGGCGTTGGGCTGCACCAACACTGAGCTCAACACGCTCGTGTCCATCTACGGCATCGCGGCTGTTGTGTTCTATTTCTTCTCGGGCGTTATCGCCGACAAGATTCGCGTGCGCACGCTTTCCTGGGTCGGTTATCTGGGCGTCGCGTTGCTCACGTTCTACTACGCCACGCTGCCTTCATACGGCACGCTGGTGGTCGTGTTCATCCTGTACGCCGTGTTCTCCATTCTTATTTGGTGGGGCACCCGCTACAAGCTCGTCCGTATGATTTGCGATGAGGAAGAGTATTCCCAGAAGATTGGTCTGTCCTACGGTATCTATGGTGGCGTCGGCCTGGTGCTGAGCCTCATCCAGACCGCCATTGTCGCGGCGTTTCCCGATGCTGCGATGGGCGTCACGGCTCTGCTCATCATCTCCGGTGTCCTCATTCTTCTGTGCGGCATCCTGGCATTTATCTTCATCCCCAAGTTCGAGGGCGAAATCATTCCCGATGCTAAGATGTTCGACTTCCGCGCCGCTGGCCAGGCTCTGAAGATTCCTGCCGTGTGGTGGGCTGCTCTGACCATGATCTGCGTGTACTTCGTGTACGTTGGCGCTTCCTTCACCACGCCGTTCATGACCTCCGTGCTGGCCGCTCCTGTGGTCATCGCCACCGTCATCAGCGTCGTGCGTTCCTACGGCGTGTCCATCCTTTCGGCTCCCGTGTTCGGCTGGGTCGCCAAGAAGGTTGGCTCTCCGTCCAAGGTCATCGTTGTTGGTATGATCGGCGCTATCGTGTGCCTGGCTGCCCTTATCTTCCTGCCGCATGACCCGTCCATCATCGTTGTCGTGGCCGTGCTGGTGTGCCTGCTCGCCTTCGTGATGAACGGCCTGTACGGCATCGCTTCCGGTCAGCTGGCTGAGGCTCATATCCCGCCGCATCTGTTCGGTACCGGCGTGGGCCTGATCTCCATTATCGGCCTGTGCCCCGACGCGTTCATGCACACTTGGTTCGGCGTGATAATGGACCAGCAGGGCAACGACGCCTACACCACCATCTTCATGATCCTGATTGCCTTCTGCGTGGGTGGCATGCTGTTCGCGGCCCTCACCCTGCGCGCCGGCAAGAAGAACCTTGCCAAGATGGAAGCTGCGGGCGAGAAGACCGAATAACGGTTTCGTTTCAAAAGACGCGGGCGGCTGAGTGCCGTCCGCGTTTCGCTGCATCATAGGCAGCGTTTGTACGTCTTGCGGTTCGCGAAAAAGCGAGGGGATTCGTCGCGGCCGCACAAGAGTGAGGAGTTGCATCATGGATAACAAACTCGACCTGAACAAGCTTATGAACGACCAGATGAAGGCCGTTCTCGTCAAATCGCAGGAGATTGCGGGCGACGCGTTCGACACCAATGCGGGCTTCGAGGAGATGCGCGCCAACTACGTCAAGGAGCGCGCTTATTGGAACGAGGAGCCTCCTGCGATGGCCAAGGTGTCCGACGAGTTCCTCGAGGGCCCCATGGGCGAGTTCAAGGTTCGCTACTACTATCCCGTCGAGGCCGAGAAGCTGCCCGTGATCGTGTACGTGCACGGCGGTGGCTTCGTGGTGGGCAGCGTCGACACGCATGACCGCGTGTGCCGCCTGCTGGCAACCCACACCGGCGCTGCCGTGGTGAGCGTCGACTACCATCTGTCGCCCGAGTCCACCTATCCCACCTGCATCGAAGAGGCTGTGGCTGTGGCCAAGTTCCTGCACGAGCATGGCGACGAGAAGGGCATCGACGGCAACGACCTCTCGTTCGCGGGCGATTCCGGCGGTGCCGTGATCTCGATGGCCGCTAACCTGTGGCTGCGCGACGAGGAGGGCGACAACTCCTTCGTCAAGACGCTGCTTCTGTACTACGGCTTCTACGGCCTGGCCGATTCCAAGTCGCGTCGTCTGTGCGGCTGGCTCGAGGACGGCATGCGCGAAGAGGATCTGCTGTACTACAACAAGATTTGGTTCTTCGGCGAGAAGGAAAGCACCGACGCCGAGCTCAAGGAGAAGGCGTCCCAGCCCTACGTGGATATGCTCCACAACGACCTGAAGACCTCCATGCCCGCCACCTTCCTGGCCGCCGCCGAGCTCGACCCGCTGCGCGACGACAGCGAGTGCATGTACGAGGCGCTCAACGCCAATGGCGTGCCGTGCGAATACAAGCTCTATGACGGCGTGCTGCATGCATTCGTCATCTACACCCGCATGCTTGATGCCGCCAATCAGTGCATCGAGGATTCCGCGGAGTTCTGGAAGAAGCATCACGCGTAACGACGCCTTAGGGGCGGGCGGCCGGTGCGTCGCCTGCCCGTCACGCGTCGCCTGGGCCCAGTGCGGCGCTGCGTCTTGTCCCGCAATGCGTTCAAACGGAGCCGCCCCCGCTCATGAGGGCGGCTTCCTGTAGAAAGGGGAGTCCCATGTACGATTTCGAAACGCTCATCGACCGCCGCGGAACAGGCGCGTCCAAATGGGTGCACAATCCCTTCACTGAGGGTGATCTGGAGGACATCGTCCCCTTGAGCGTGGCCGATATGGAGTTCACTGCTCCGCCCGAGCTGCGTCGCTGTCTGGTCGATCTGGCCCAGAACGGCGTGTTTGGCTACCAGAACTCCGATGAGGACTACTTCAAGTCGGTCCAGGGGTGGTTTACGCGTCGCCAGGGCTATACGCCCGAGTTCGAGTGGCTCGTGCCCGCCCAGGGCGTGGTGCAGGCGCTTGCGGGTGCCATCTGCACGTTCTCGATGCCGGGCGACGGCATCATCATCCAGGAGCCGGTGTATTACCCCTTCCGCTACGAGACCGAAGTCCACGGCCGCGTCGCCATCAACAACCCGCTGATTGAAAGCGTCGCCGAGGACGGCCGTCTACACTACGACATCGACTTCGAGGGGCTCGAGGAGGCGTGCTCTCGCCCCGATGCCAAGGTCATGCTGTTCTGCAATCCCCACAATCCCGTGGGGCGAGTGTGGACGCTCGACGAGGTGCGCCGCGTTGCCGAGATCTGCGAGCACCATGGCGTGCTGTTGGTGTCGGACGAAATCCACGGCGATCTGATCATGGGGGATCGTCCACTCTCCAGCGTGATGCTCCTGCCCGATGTGCTGCGCCTCAACGCCATCGTATGCACGGCGCCTTCCAAGACGTTCAACCTTGCCGGCATGATGAACTCCAACATCTGGATCGTTGACGAACGTTTGCGCGAGCGTTTTAACGCCCAGATGAACTACCTGGTCATCAACGGCCCCACCAACTTCGCGCGCTACGCGACCATGTGCGTCTACGACGAGTGCGAACCGTGGCTGGAAGAGCTGCTTGAATACCTCAAGGGCAACTACGACTTGCTCATCGGCCGTCTGTCCGAGGCGTTCCCCAAGATGCGTTGGTCCGAGCACGAGGGCACCTATCTGGTGTGGACCGATTGGCGCGCCTACTTCGACGATGCCGACGAACTGGAGAAGTTCTCGATCGAGAAGGCCAAGATCGCCTTCGACGAGGGCAAGATGTTCGGCGTCGGCGGAGCCGGATTCGAGCGCTGGAATATCGCGTGCCCGCGCCGCGTGCTGGACAAGGCTATCACGCGCTTCATCGAGGCGGCGAAGGACGATCCTCATTTCGCGTAAGCCGTCTTGCGCGAGCTGAGGCGCTTTACGTAAACGCAAAAAAACGTATATCCCCAGGTTTTATGCGGCGAAAGATATTTCTTTCGCCGCTTTTGTGTGCGTCGTGGTATTATCTGCACGTTCGTTGATGCGAATCCCTTTTACATATGAGTTTTCCGGGCGTACTCGCGCTGGTTCTTTTTGCATGCGAGTTCGGGCACCCGGACGTTCTAAGGTGAATTCTCTGTTATTACGCATATTTCAATTCGTGTCGTTTGCCCGGCTGCGGGCGTTTCCGTATTAAGGAGGAAAAGTGAAGTTCTTTCTGGACACCGCCGACCTCGATGAGATCAAAGAGGCGGCAAGCTGGGGCGCCCTGGCTGGCGTGACCACCAATCCCACGCTGTATTCGCGCATCGGCGGCAAGCTGGCCGACTTCCATGATCACATCGCGCGCATCTGCGAGATCGTGGACGGCCCCGTAAGCGCCGAGAGCGTTGCCATGACCCGCGACGAGATCATCCGCGACGGCCGCGAGCTGGCCAAGATCGCTCCCAACGTGGTCGTGAAGATCCCCACGATGGTGGAGGGCCTGGCCGCCTGCCGCGCGCTCGCCGACGAGGGCATCCGCGTGAACATGACGCTGTGCTTCAGCGTGCCTCAGGCCATCCTGGCCGCCCGTGCCGGCGCGCGCTACATCTCGCCGTTCGTGGGCCGCTTCGATGACATCTCCGAGAACGGCCTCGCCCAGCTCGAAGACGTGGTCACCGCCATCAACAACTACGACTACTCCGAGAACACTGTCAACGGCGAGCAGGTCGAGATCATCGCCGCCTCAGTGCGCAGCGCCAACCATGTGACTCAGGCCGCGCTCATGGGCGCCGACATCGCCACCGTGCCCTTCGCCGTGCTGAAGAAGATGGTCCAGCACCCGCTGACCGACCGTGGCCTCGAGGCGTTTCTGAAGGATTGGGAAAAGGTCGCTAACGCATGAGTTCCGACGAGATGAACAATAACTCCGAGATGGGTTCGACGAAGGTTTCCGCCGAACCCGCTTCTGCCGCCCCGGCGGAGGAAGCCCCCAAAAAGCGCACGGTTCGCCGCACGCGCAAGGCCGCTTCCGCTGAGGCTCCGGCTGAGGCGGCTGCCGCATCCGATGCTCCCGCCGAGGAGAAGCCCAAGCGCCGCCCCGGCCGTCCGCGCAAGGTGCGCACCGAGGAGGCGCCCGCCGAGCAGCCCGCCGCCGAGGCCGCTGCCGCGGCTGATGCGCCTGTGGCGGAAAAGCCCAAGCGCAAGCCGGGCCGTCCGCGCAAGAATGCCGCCAAGGCTGAATCTGAGGTCGTGGCGACTCCCGCCGAGGGTTCTCAGGACGCATCGACGTCCGCCGCAAAAGAGGCTCTCGCGGATGAACCCCGCAAGCGCCCCGGCCGCTCCACCAAGCTGCGTGCCATGGTGGAGGCATCTGAGGCCGCTGAATCCGGCAGCGCTTCCGACGCCGCCGCATCCGAGGCTCCCGCTGAGGAGAAGCCCAAGCGCCGTCCCGGCCGCCCGCGTAAAACCGTGGCCCTCAATACCGGGCATGAGGACGCCGCCGAGGCGACTGAGCAGCCCGCTTCGGCCGATGCTGTCGACGCTTCTGCCGAGCAGGGCGAATCCGCCAAATACGTCAAGCGCCAGCGCGAGGACCGCGAGGCGAAGGGCGATTCCTATGCGAAATCCGATCGCTATGAGAAGCGCAATCGCGCCGACCGCCAGAACCAGCGCGACCGCCGCGCGAATAAGCAGCAGAACGGCAAGCAGCAGAACCACGCCGATCAGCATGCTCAGCGTCGCCAGCGCCGTCAGCATAACGGCCGCGAGCCCATCGCCCCTAAAACCACGCTGGAAGATCTCGCCAAGCTCAAGGTCGCGGAACTTCGCGCGAAGGCCGCCGAGCTCGATGTGGATGCCACGGGCCTGAAGAAGGCCGAACTGGTGACCAAGGTGTTCGAGGCGTCGGTTCGTGCCGAGGGCTTCATCGAGGTCGAGGGCATCCTCGACATCATGCAGGACGGCTACGGCTTCCTGCGCACCAAGGGCTATCTGCCTAGCGAGAACGACGTGTACGTGGGTCTTGCCACCATTCGTCGCAACAACCTGCGCAAAGGCGATATGGTTGCCGGCCAGACGCGCCCCAAGCGCGACAACGAGAAGTACGCGGCGCTCCAGCAGGTGAGCACCGTCAACGGCGTCGCGGTCGATCAGCTGGGCCAGCGCGTGCGCTTCGGCGACCTCACGCCGGTGTTCCCGGACGAGTGCCTGACCATGGAGCACGGCAAGCACACCATCACCGCCCGCGTGATCGACCTGGTGTCGCCCATCGGCAAGGGCCAGCGCGGCCTGATAGTGAGTCCGCCCAAGGCCGGTAAGACCACCGTGCTGAAGGACATCGCCGCCGCCATCACGGCCAACAACCCCGAAGTGCATCTGATGTGCCTGCTCGTGGACGAACGTCCCGAAGAAGTGACCGATATGCAGCGCTCCATCAAGGGCGAGGTCATCGCTTCCACGTTCGATATGCCCACCGAGAATCACATCGCCGTGTCCGAGCTGGTCATCGAGCGCGCCAAGCGTCTGGTGGAGATGGGCGAGGACGTGGTGGTGCTGCTGGACAGCCTTACGCGTCTGGCGCGCGCCTACAACCTGGCGCAGCCTGCGTCGGGCCGCATCCTTTCCGGCGGCGTGGACTCCACGGCTCTGTATCCGCCCAAGCGTTTCCTGGGCGCCGCCCGCAACATCGAAGGCGGCGGCAGCCTCACTATCCTGGCGTCGGCCCTGATCGAGACCGGGTCGAAGATGGACGAAGTCATCTTCGAGGAGTTCAAGGGTACCGGCAACATGGAGCTCAAGCTGGACCGCACGCTGGCCGACCGCCGCGTGTTCCCGGCCATCGATCCGGTTGCCTCGGGCACGCGTCGCGAAGACCTGCTGCTCAACCCGCAGGAAGCTCCGCTCATCTGGGCGGTGCGTCGCATCCTGGCGAACATGAACAGCACCGAGCGCGCGATGGATATGCTCATCAAGTCGCTTAAGCAGACGAATAACAATCAGGAATTCTTGCTGCGCACGGCCAAGAAGGCTCAGTCGCAGAGGGATTCTGAGAATTTCGAACTCTAAGTCTTTCCAAGGGGGAGGGGGAAGGGGATGTGTCCCCTTCCCCCTCCCCCTTGAACCCCCACCCACTATCCCCTCGCTCCAGTTCGAAAGGGAAACCGGCCAATCGGGGCTTTGTTGCCCACGTGGCGGGCATCGCTTTCGCTTGCCCGCGGCTCACAACAACGGTGGGGCTTGAGGCGTCGCCAAGTGTCTCGAGTGTTGGTTCATACGGCGCACGTCGCTTCGCTTGTGCGCGTTTGGGCATCACCGCCTATCCCGGGTGCAGAATACGTCCTCATGCTGCAGTTTTTGATTCCACTATGGAGTATCAAGAAAAATGCAGCTTTGTGACCAGGCAGTATGCAATCGTAATCATGAATATACTTGCTAGCTCAGAAGCAAATTGCAGCATGCGGGCATGTTTATGCGCATCGATTCCCTCTGCTGGTTTTGTTGTTGGTTTTATATTGAGATGCGCTATCATCTTTTGAAGTCGCCTGCGGGCGGCTTTGGTGTTTTTGGAGGGAGGGCCCATGCTGATTAAAGAGGGGAAGAGCTGGACGTATGCCATCTTCGCGGTGGTCGTGCTCTCGTCGGCGCTGGGCAACCTTTCTCAGACCGGGCTTAACGCCATGCTGGTTACGGTGTGCGGTGAGCTGGGTATTGCTACGGGCGTGGGGCAGTGGCTTACCACGGCGTATATGTTTACGCTGGGCGCGGTGGTGCCTCTGGCGTCGTATTTCATGGGGCGTTTTCGCCTGAAGGACCTCACTGTTATTGCCATTGTCATATTCATCGCCGGCGCTGCCATTGCGGCCACTGCTACGACGTTTCCCGTGCTTTTGACGGGGCGTATCGTGCAGGCTATTGCGGCGGGTATTTTGCTGCCGCTTCTGCAGACCATCGCCATGACGCGGTTTCCGGATGGGCGCAAGGCTACGGCTATGGGCATCTCGGGCATTGCCATGGGGTTTTCGCCCAACATCGGGCCTACCATCGGCGGCGCCATGGTGGACGCGTGGGGATGGCGTAGCTTCTTTGTCCTGCTTGTTGTGCTTTCGGCGCTTATCCTGGCGTTTTGTCTGTTCGTGATCAAGCGTCATAACGATGCTTCGCTCTCGGTGTCGCTCGATTTGTTCTCGTTCGTGCTGTGCACGATTGGCTTCGGCGGCATTCTTACGGGATGCTCTGAGGCGTCGTCGCATCCTTTGACCAGCCCTTACATCTGGGTGCCTCTCATTGTGGGTCTGTTGTGTCTCATGGCGTTCACTTACAGGCAGCACCATACCGAGGAGCCGCTCATCGACCTGTCCATCTTTGACAACGCCGACTATCGTGTGGGCTTTTGGGCGCAGTGCTTCCTGTGCGCGTCCTTCATGGGCATCACGCTCTTGGTACCGCTGTTCATCGAGGATTTCCGGGGCGGTACAGCGCTCGAAGCAGGTATGGTGCTGCTTCCTGGCACGGTAGCGGCGCTTATATTCAACCCCTTGGCGGGCATCCTAACCGACAAGATCGGCGTTCGCCCTGTGGCAATCGGCGGCGGCATATGCTTGGCGGTCGGCGCGGTGAGCATGGCATTCATGGACGCGTCGACTCCGCTTTGGCTGGTCATGGCCTTGCAGGGCGTGCGCGCCATAGGCGTGTCATCGCTCATCGGGCCTTTGACCTCGTGGAGTCTCATGGGGCTTACGGGCAAGAAGACATCGGACGGAAGCGCGTTCGGCTTGGCGGCGCGCCAGACTGCTTCGTCGGTCGGCACGGCGCTCATGGTGATGTGCGTCGAGGGCGTTCCCTTTCTCGTGGGCGGGGCCGCCTATCGTGCCGCTTTCGGCGTTTCGGCCGTGTTCGCGGTGATGACCCTCGTGTGCATTCTGGCGCGTGTGCGTTAGAGGCGTCCAGCGGCGCCTCTTGCGATTCGGTTGGCGCTCCGAGCGCTCGACGGTGGGTACTTAAGGCGTAAATCTGCCCATCGAACTGGGAGAACTGCTTTATAATTAGCGGTTGGTTTTGCATTATCCGCATACGCTATGCACGAAAAGAGGGCTGGATGGGACCGAGCGCCGATTTCCACATCGCGTCTATCGCCATCCTCGCGCTCGTGTTTTTGTATGCGACGTTCAGCCGCCGTGCAAGCCACGGCAGGCAGTTTAAGTTGTTCGCCGCGCTTTTCGTCACCACCGTCCTTGTGGTCGGTTGCGGCGTGGCGCGCGGCATCGTGGTTGTGGGCCTTGGCATCGACCAGGCTGCGGCGCCGTTCAGGGCCGTCATCACCGTGCTCCAATGCATTGCGACATGCCTCATGCTGGCCTACACCGCATCGCTTTGCCGCGGCGAGGGCAAGATTAGAGCATGGCGCATCGTTGCGACATCCGTGCCGTTTGCTCTTGCCGCTATCGCTACTGTTTCGTCTTTCATGACCGATTCGGTGTTTTTCGTCGGTCCCGACGGCTATTTAACGCCCGGTCCGCTGTATGTCGGGGTCCATTTATGCATGGCGTTCTATCCGGTCATGTGCATCATCTATGCGATTGCGTATCGCAGGATGCTGCGCACGTTGGATGCGGCCGCCATCTGGTGCGCCTCGGTTCTTGTGCTTGCGTGCGTAATCATGGAGATGGTAAACCCGTACATCCGCCTGACGTCGTTCGGGCTTTCCATGGCGGTGCTTTCGGTGTTCATCACGGCGGGCAGCCCGTTCGAGTTCGTGGATTCGCTCACGCACGCCTTCGACGCGACCGCATTCAGGACGCGCATCGCCGACCTTCTGAAAGGAAGGCGGAGGTTTTCGGTGGTCATCATAACGCTGCGGCGCCTGGCCATGCTCAACGCCCTGCTGGGTTCGCAGCTTGCCGACGAGGCGATTAGGGTTTGCGCGCGGGCGGCGGTCCTGTCAGGCAGGACGCGTCAGGTGTATCGCGTGCGCGGATCGGCGTTTGCGTTCGTGACGTTTTCGCGCCGCGAGTCGCGCCGCGTGACCCAGGAGCTGAACGCGCTGTTCGCTCAGCCTCAGCAGCTGGGCGGGTCGTCTGTGAGGCTCGATGCCGTCGCCGCTAGCGCGTCGGGGCTCGAGGCGTTCGAGAGCGCGGAGGACATCGCGCAGTATGTGGACTTCCTTATCGAAAAACTCCAGGCGGGCTTGGAAATCCCTGAGGACCAAGACGAGTTTATCGAGCAGTTCAGGCGAAATCGCGAAGTGCGCCGCTATCTTGCGCATGCGATCGACGAAGGGCTGGTGAGCGTCTACGCTCAGCCTCTGTTCTCGCTACAAGAGGGCCGATTCTGCAGCTTTGAGGTGCTGAGCAGGTTGAGCCATCCCGTTTTGGGCGATATCCCACCGGACGAATTCATCGACACGGCGGAAAGCGAGGGCCGCATCGCGGAACTCGGGCGCGTGCAGTTCGGGGAGGTATGCCGTTTCGTGGCGGAGCATGCTGACGAACTTGCCGCATCAGGAATCACGTCAATCAAGGTCAACCTTTCTCCTATCGAGCTCATGGAGGCCGATTTCGCGCTTTCTGCCCTGATGGTTATGGAGCAGTGGGGCGTGGACCCGTCGCTGTTCCAGTTCGAAATCACAGAAACCGTCTCCACGCGTTACGGCTTTGAGGTGGAGGGCGCCATCAAAACATTGAGCGAGGCGGGGTCGAAATTCTGCATGGATGATTTCGGGTCGGGATTTGCGAACCTCGATTCGATTTTGAGCCTGCCGTTTTCCGTGGTCAAGATAGACAAGACGCTGCTTGCCGCTGCGGTCGAGAGCGAGCCCGCCGAGGCGTTGTACCGCTCGGTCGCCGCAATGGTGAAGGGGCAGGGACTTGCGGCAGTTGCCGAGGGCGTCGAAACTGAAGAGCAGGCCGAATTCGTTCGCAGTCTGGGTATCGAGGAGGCCCAGGGATACTTCTATGCGCGCCCGGTGCCAATCGACGACGTCTTCGCTACAATACGGTCCATGCAATCCAACGGTTCGACAGCCGACAAGGCGGAATAAACGAAGGTCTCATGGCTCACGTCATTGCGAACATATCACACGGCACACGTCGCTCGCCTGCGCTGGTGAGTGCGCTGCTTATCGCTGCATTTTCGCTGCTTCTTGTACTGGGTGTGCCGCATGCTTCTGCGCATGCTGCAGAGTCCCATGATGGTGACGCTTCCGTACATGCTGAGATGGCGTCATACGACGACCATGCCTCCGGGTACATTGCGACGTCCTGCGACGATGACGCTTCCGCATATGGCGCGCAATCTTGTGGCGAAGATTCTTCCGCCGGGGCTTCGCCTTCGCGCGCTTCGAAGGCGCATGTGAGCGTCGGCTTCTTCGTGGCGGTGGTCAAAGACGGAACCGATTCGTACCCTCAGAATGAAGAAGAGCTTCAGCAGATTTTGACGGGCGTGTATTCGCCGGGCATCTATATCGACCAGGCATTCGACGCATCCGATTTCGCCGAGTTCGGCGGCGAATTGTATGGCGATCAGCTCTACGACCTGACGGGCGAGGCGATTGACGCGCGCATTCTGCAGTTGCCCACCGAGGAGCAAATTGCGGAGGCGTGTGCGCGTGGCGGTATCGATTTCGATCCTGAAACACAAACCGTGGTGTGGTATGTGGTGAAGAGCGCCGATTCGGTGTGGGATTCCATGTGGCACATCGACGGATTGCTTGTTCCCAAGGAAATAGCGCCGGAGCCTGGCGAGCCGGAAGACCCCGATGAGCCGGAGGTTCCGGACCCTGATGAGCCCGACCCGGATGTCCCCGATCCGGATGAGCCCGATGTACCGGACCCGGATGAGCCTGACACGCCTGACCCGGATGTGCCTGATCCCGACGAACCCGACACGCCGGACCCGGATGAGCCAGGTGCGGACGTCGACCCCGACGTTCCCGGCGACGACGACGAGCAGGATAGCCCCGATGCTTCCAAGCCGGATAATTCCGGCGATGCCGCACAACCTGAATTTCCTGACGCATCCAACGGTGATGTATCCCATGTCGTTGACGCCGCGCGACCTTCGCCGAATACCTCCTTGCATCAGGGGGGTTCGTCGCAGATGCCGAATGATGTTTCGAGTCCATTCTGGGATACGCCAAGCCCTTTGGGCCAGGATATCGCCGTTATTAACGACGTGCCTCAAGCCGATGGCGCGAATTCCGATGAACTGGCGAAAGCCGACGGTTCCCTGGACGTTTCTGCAGACGCCGCAGCTGCCGCGAGCTCGATCTCCGAGGAGGATACTCCTCTCGGGGTGACGACCCCGGTACCCGGCGAGGAGCCCGCAATAGGGGGCATATCCGAAGCCGCCTCTACGGCACTTCATGTGGTGGGTGCGGTCGGTCTCGCAGGCGTTGCCGCGGGCGTTATCGCTGCGAATGTGGGCATGGCGCAAGCCGGAAGCGCTCTCTCGTCGCTCGATTCGCAGCTGCGTGGACGGGGAAGGGGGCGTCGTCGATGAGCCTTCCTTCTTCGAAACGTGCCGTTCTCGTGCGTGCTGTGCTTCTGATCGTCTTGGCGGCGGTGTCGCTTGCGGCATGGCTGGTTCCGGGCATGCTCGGCGCTCCCTCGTCATTCGATTCGCTGGTCATAGCAATATGGCTTATCGCGATGGTTCTTCTGCTGGCCGATTCTCGTCGTCGCGACCGCAAGCGCAAACGCTACCTGCGCACGTTCTATATCGACAGCGAAGCGTCGTGCGTCTTTGGGCCTATGCTGGGAACCAGGTCGTATTCGAATGGCTCAGAGTTGCTCGACCTGATGACGGTCGCGCTGGCAAATGAAGAGAGCGCTGCGCTAGCGACGCCCTCCGACGATTTTGCGCCCGAGTACGTAGTTGAAACAGAGGATTTTGCATGCGTGCGCGATGCGCGTCTGCAGGGCGAAGAGCCGGTAACGCGTGCCGACGACGTGACGGTTATCCGTTGGGAGGGGGCCATTGTCGACCTTTCGACGGGACGCGAGAAAGAGTTTGCTTCGCCCTTTGACCTGGAAGATGTATTTTGCCCGGGATGCGCGGAGGCTTCTTCTGGCGAATCTTCCTGGGCGTCCTCGTATGTCTGCGCGACCAGGTAGCCGGCATTTTCCTGCATTCCTCATGACAAGCAAGACATAAGAAAGCCTCCCATCTCTTGTGTCCAAGAAATGGGAGGCAGTTCAAGTTCAGCTTTGGGTCTTTTGATTAAGCCATCAAGGCCGGAGCACCAATGCTTGCGGCTGAATGCGCCTAGAGGCGCGCCACGCCACTCTTGCGCGCGGCGTCCGCCACGGCGGCGGCAACGGCAGGAGCGACGCGCTCGTCGAAAGCGCCGGGAATGACGTACTCGGCGCAACGATGCTCGTCGTCCACCAAGCCGGCGATGGCGTAGGCGGCGGCCTCCATCATGTCATCGTTGATGTCGGAAGCGCGCACATCAAGAGCGCCGCGGAAAATGCCTGGGAACGCAAGCACGTTGTTGATCTGGTTGGGGAAGTCGGAGCGGCCTGTGGCGGCCACGGCGGCGCCGGCGGCAAGCGCCTCGTCCGGCATGATCTCCGGCACGGGGTTTGCGCAGGCAAAGATGATCGGGTCGGCGGCCATCGTGCGTACCATGTCTTGCGTGAGCACGCCCGGGGCGGACACGCCCACGAACACGTCGGCTCCCTTGACGGCGTCCGCCAGGGTGCCGGTGACGCCTTCGCGATTGGTCCACGTGGCGATTTCGGCCTTTTCGGGGTTCAGGCCTTCGCGGCCCTCGTAGATGGCGCCCTTGCGATCGCAGATGATGACGTCCTTGACGCCCATGCGCTGCATGAGCTTGGCAATGGAGATGCCCGCCGCGCCAGCGCCAGAGAACACCACGCGCACATCGGACAGCTCGCGTCCGGTGAGGCGGCACGCGTTAATGAGGGCGGCGCAGGTCACTACTGCGGTGCCGTGCTGATCGTCATGGAAGATAGGGATATCGCATACTTCCTTGAGGCGGCGCTCGATTTCAAAGCAACGCGGCGCCGAGATGTCTTCCAGATTGATGCCGCCGAAGCTTCCGGCAAGAAGCTCGACCGTGTGCACGATTTCATCCACGTCGTTGGAGCGGATGCACAGCGGGAACGCATCCACGTCGGCAAAGGCCTTGAACAGGGCGCACTTGCCCTCCATGACGGGCATGCCGGCCTCGGGGCCGATGTTGCCCAGGCCAAGCACGGCGCTGCCGTCGGTCACCACGGCGACCAGGTTGCCGCGACGCGTGTAGGTGTAGGACAGATTAACATCTTCGGCGATCTTCAGGCACGGTTCGGCGACGCCGGGGGTGTATGCCACTGCCAAATCTTCGGGCGTATTGATCTGCGCGCGGCTAATGACCTCAATTTTGCCTTGCCACTTCTCATGCTGCTCAAGGGCGAATTCCTTCGCGTCCATGTCAGTGTGCTCCTTCTCTCATAATTCGATAGAGTTTTCAATAATATGCATATATAAAGGTTGTTATGCAAAATTCTGAAACGTGATATAAGGCCCAAACCGGATTCGGACAAAAAATCGAGATTCTTTGTGCTCGGGGGGCTCAAGAGAGGAAAACTCCTCCATTGGGCAGACCAAAAGCAGCAAATTTGGAGCAAATGCTGCAAGACAACGGCAAAATCAAAGCCTTCAACGTGATGCATGCACAAAGATTCTTGAAAAATAGTCCGTTTTTCGATTAGGTCATATATAACAACGCCGCGTTCAGCAAAAATGCCCCGCCTGAAATGAGGCGGGGCACTGTATGCGGGGCCTACAGGGAGTCGATGTAGGAAACCAGCTGGCCGACGGTCTCAAGGCCTTCGGGCTCGCCGAACTCGACGTCGCACTTCTCCTCAATCTCGCAGATGAGCTCGACCATATCCAGGGAGTCGATGCCCAGCGAATCAAAGGTGGAGTCCTCGTTCACGTTCTCGGGCTCGATGTCCAGGTTCTCCTGCAGGATTTCCTTGACGGTGTCCAGCGTTGCCATGGGGCACGTCCTTTCTTGGGGTTGACGTTTGGGGCAGGGAGGAGCTGTTCGGAACGGTTGGAACCCCAGCGGTTCGCAGGCGCCTCGGTGCCTTGGTAATCGTCGATATTCTATCGCATTTCATGCGGGCGACCGAGACATGTTGCGTGCGTGAAGGGTTTCACCACATTTTGCTGCTCTTCCTAGGGAACGCAAGGCTGCTCGAATGCTGGCGTGGCTGCATTGCCAGTGCGCCCAGGATAAGCGCGTGGCGCACAGAGGGCGTATGCAAGGGTGGGGGAGGGTGGGCGCGTGCCCGGCGCGATGCCATTGTTCTTCTTCAACGGCGGTTCATGTTTCGTCGAAAACCATACCTGCTGCACGTGAGCGGCAGAACGGGAAACGCGCTAGATACGCTGCCGTTGGGTGTAAAAACGCTCATCCAGCGGCACTTGATAGCGCTCGAATGCGACAATCGCCGGCATAGCTCATAATCAACAATTTGGGCTATGCCGAAATGATGTCTGCATGTGTTCGATTCAGCTATTCAGTGGGCAGAAGGAGGGGCTTTAACACAATGTCCGCCATGCGCTCTGCCCATTGCTCGATTTCCGCGGGGGCATACGGCGCCTTGCCGTGGGTAAGCAGGAAGGTGTCGTATCCTAAGAGCACGAGATAGATAGAACATGCATGCTCGCGGGCATCGATGGCCTGATCGAATTCCCCGGAATCAATTCCCTGCTGAATAAGTTTCGCAATCACCTCGATGAAGTCGTAGTCCAAATCGCATTGACGCTCCCTCAGCCCCTCTAGCTGCGTGCCACTTTCCACGCGGTAGCGAAACATAACAGCGTAGGGATTGGGTTCCTTCTTTGAGAGGATGTTGCTTATGAAGAGGTTTTTGATGGTGCCGAAAACCGTGTCGGCGCGCGCGATTTGCCCATAGGGATTGCGGTAGGTGGCTTCGTAGCGTTTCTCAAGCTCCTGAAGAATCTCGTCCTTATCGGTAAAGTAGTAATAGAACGCTCCTCGCGTAAGGCCAGCACGCTGCACGATGTTCTCAAGGGTGGTTTTTGAATAGCCCTTTTCTTGTATGACCTCATATGCTGCACGGATAATTTTCTCGCGTACGTTGGATGGCTTGCGTCCCATGGTCATTCCCTAGTCTTTGCCGGCGTCTAGCGCGACGGCGCGCGCCGGAGTTATTTCTTCTGCAACTTTTCATATCGCAGGGTAGCAAATTTTACCTCAAAACGAAATTTCTCATTGACTTTAACATACATCGGTGTATCTTATAAACATACATACATGAATGTATGTAAACACTCGAGAAGGAGGACATCGTGACTGCACCGCTCAAAGGACGCAACTTCCTGGCTCTGGAAGACTTCACTCCCGAAGAAATCAACTACCTGCTTGACCTTGCTCATGAGGTAAAGCGTGAGCGCTACGAGGGCATCGATCAGCGCCGCTACAACGGCAAGAATCTGCTGATGCTGTTCGAGATGGGTTCCACCCGTACTCGCTGCGCTTTCGAGACATCCGGTTGCGATTTGGGCATGGGCACGACGTATCTGTCCAATTCCCACTTCGGCAAGAAGGAGACCATCAAGGACTCCATGCGCGTGTTCTCTGGCATGTATGCTGCCATCGCATATCGCGGTCCTTCGCACGCTCAGCTGCTCGAAATGGTGAAGGACTGCACCATTCCCGTGATCAACGGTTACACCAACCACCAGCATCCCACTCAGATGCTCGCCGATGCCATGACGCTGCAGGAGATTTGGGGTCGCGACGGTCTGGCCGGTAAGACCTTCTGCTTCATCGGCCGCGGCGGCGAAGTGAACTCGTTCTCCTACGCCGTTATGTGCGCCATGCTGGGCATGAACTTCGTGTACGTCACTTCGTTCATGGAGTTTGAGGAGGCGCTGAGCAAGCTCACGCCGTCCCAGCGCGAGATGTATCACAAGTACGTCCCCGAAGGCACCATGCCCAATCACTGGGAGTCCCGTATGCCCGCCGAGAAGCGCGCCATCGTCGAGGCTCTGTATGCCAAGTACCATCCCGAGTGCAGCTTCATCGAGACCGACGACCTCGATGCCGTGAAGGGCGTCGATGCGTTCGCGACCGAGAACTGGGGCTTCTTCACCGATCCCGCTCCGGCGTGGCTGCCCGGTATCGTGCGTTTCCGTCCGTATCAGGTGAACAAGGAGCTGCTTGAGCGCACTGGCAATCCTGATGTCGTGGTGCTCCATATGCTGCCCGCCACCCACAACTGCGACCACGAGGCGGGCAAGGAGCTCGCCGACATCGTTGCACCTGACGATCCCGAGCTCGCTGAGTTCCTGCACAAGGGCTTCGAAGTGACCGACGAAGTGTTTGAGCAGCAGGCGAAGCACATCTTCCGTGAGGCCGAAAATCGCCAGCACACCATCAAGGCTGTGCTCCAGGCGGTGCTCGGATAGATTGTCGTTCTGCCGTCATGGTGGGCCGTCGGTTTGCTGGATACGGCGGCCTGCCATGACGGTGGAAGGCCTCCGCTCTATGAGCGGATTCTAAGCAATAGCTCTTGGCAAAGAGGCAAGAGCAGCTAGAGAAAGGAAAAGGACATGTCCAACGAAGCCACGTTCCGAGTTCCCGGTGAATTCGAGCATCAGGAGGCCTGTCTTTTGAGCTGGCCCCAGTTCCCCTATGTCATGGAGGGCCAGAATTACGAGAACGTGTTCGCGCAGATTGTGAAGGCGCTGCAGGATGAGACCCAGGTGGTTGTGAACTGCGTCTCCCAGGAGATTCTGCTGCATTGCAAGGGCGTTCTTACCTCTGCGGGCGTCGATGTGGACAAGATTCGCTTCACCATGTATCCCGACGGCAGCAGCTGGTGCCGCGACTACGGCCCGGACATCATGGTCGATGACGAGGGGCATGTGCAGCTGGCCAACTTCCGCTTCAATATGTACGGCCAGGATGACGAGAACAGCGAAGTGGCGTTCAAGTGCGGCAATTATGCTCCGCATCTGGCGCTTGAGTTCGGCTGCAAGCACATCGTCAACTCCACGTTGATCAGCGAGGGCGGTGACAAGGAGTTCAACGGCCAAGGTGTGATGATGGCTCTGCGCGACACCGAGTGGACCAAGCGCAACGGCGATCGCACCCTCGAGGAGGTCGAGGAGGACTTCAAGCGTACGTGCAACCTGAAGAAGATCATTTGGCTGGACAAGGGTGTCTACGATGATGAGCTCACCACGTCCGGCGTGCTCGACGTGGTTGACGGCGAGAACGTGTTCCGTTCCTCCTCGGCCAACGGTCACATCGACGAGATGTGCCGCTGCGTTGACCCCCATACCATCGTTCTTGATGAGGTCAGCACTGGAGAGGTCGCTGCGCTCAACTCTGCTCGTATCAGCAAGGAGCGCCTGGACGCGTGCTACGAGGTGCTGAAGAACGCCACCGATGCCGACGGTAACCCCTTCAAGATCGTGCGCATGCCCGTCCCCGTGCCGTTCTATGTGACCTCCAAGCCCGGCGATTGGATTTGCGACACCTGGTCGCACCGTTACCTGGACGACAAGGACGAGCTTGATGATGGCACCCCGATGCCTCACGGCGTGCCCATGAAAATGCAGCCTGCTTTGAGCTACTGCAACTTCCTGATTATGAACAACGTGGTTCTCGCTCAGTCCTACTGGCAGGAGGGTATGCCCGAGGAGATTAAGGAACGCGACGCCCAGGCTGTTGCGGTGCTCCAGAGCGTGTTCCCCGACCGTAAGGTGGTCGCCATCAACACGACGGCGCTCAATATCCGCGGCGGCGGAATTCACTGCGCGACCAAGCAGATTCCTGCGTTCGGCAAGGCCGGCCGCTAAGAAACTGACGGGCAAAGATGGGACGGTCGTGCGCGAGGGGTGCAGTGGCCGTCCCTGATTCGCCCAAAGCGGGCATATGGACCCGCATCAAAGGGGTCATCTCCGTAGTGCGTTTCTGCTGCATTTCTGAGCAGGTGAGTGATACGGAGATGGTGTTCTCGGGCTGTCGTGATAATGCGGCGGCGGAAAGGGGTACACATGGGTACCGTCGACGTTGCTTCTGAGAAGCCGAAGAAGAAAAAAGAAAAGAAGGAATTCAAATCTCCTAATACCTACGTCATTTTGATGATCGTTATTGCCCTGGTTGCCGTGCTGACCTGGTTTGTGCCGGGTGGTCAGTACGAACTTGACGAGAGCGGCCAGGCAATTGCTGGTACCTATCAAGTGATGGAATCTAATCCTCAGGGTATCTGGGATATTTTGGTGGCGCCTATCATCGGCATGGTCGGCTCCGAAACCACTGATGCTGCGATCTCTATCTCGCTCTTCATCATGATCTTCGGTGCGTTTCTCCAGATGCTGGACGAGTCGTCTATTCTGAAAATCGCCCTTAAGAAGATTTCCGATGCCTTCAAGGACAACATGACCGTTCTGATTACGATCCTGGTTGCCGTGATGGCGCTTCTGGGTACGGTTATGGGCGCATATGAAGATGCAATTGTGTATGCGATTATGTTTATCCCCATTTTCTTGGCCTTGGGTGCTGACACAATTGTTGCCATCATGATTCCTATTCTCGGTACTCAGGCAGGTTGCCTGGCCTCCACGGTCAATCCGTTCTCTGTGGGTCTTGCGTCTGGCATCGCTGGTGTTTCTCCTGGCGAAGGTTTGATTTTCCGCGTGGTGCTCCTTATTGCCATGATTGCGCTCGTGTCGTTTATCATTGCACGTTATGCCGCCATGGTTAAAAAGCACCCTGAGCGTTCTCTGCAGTTCTTCCGCCATGAAGAGGATCTCAAGGAATTCCCCATGGCTGAAGGCGACACCAAGTTCACGCGTCGCCAAGCGATTGGCCTGGTGGTTATGTGCGCGGCAATCGTGGTCATGATTATTTCTCTGGTGCCTTGGACTTCGCTGATTCCTGGATTTACGCTGTTCGACGATCTGCCGGTTTGGATTGCGGGCACGCCTATTTTGAGCACCATTATCGGTTCCGATATTACGCCCTTCGGCTCCTGGTATTTCGTCGAGCTTTCTATGGAGCTTCTGGTATTCACTATCGTGACGGGCTTTATTCTGGGCTACAAGATTGATGATACGGTTGATATCGTGATGAGGGGCTGCGCAAATCTTCTCCCTGTTGCCTTGGTAGTTCCTCTTGCGCGCGGTATCCAGGTCATCATGGATGCTGGCGGAATCACTGCGACCATTCTGCACTTCGGAGAAATGACGCTCTCTGCGCTGCCTCCTGCTGTGTTTGTTGTCGTTGCCTTGCTGTTCTATTTCGTGCTCGCTTGCTTCATTCCTAGCTCCACCGGTCTGGCTGCTGCAACATTCTCCATCATGGCGTCGCTCTCCGTGTTCGCCGGCGTGTCTATTCCGCTGATGGTGACCATCTACAGCATGGCCCTCGGCCTGGCAAAGATGATTACTCCGTGCTCAATTGCCGTGATGACATGCACGCAAGCGGCTCATGTGGGGTATGGCACATGGGTGAAGAAGGCTGCTCCGATTGTTGCCATCCTCTTCGTCGTGTGCTGCGTGTTCCTCGAGGTCGGCCTGCTGATTGGCCAGTAGTATAAAGCTTATATCCCTGAAGAAATCGGGGCGAATCCAGTTGCTCCTTGCCCCGATTTCAGCATAAAGAGACGCCCGCCGTTTACCTTCTCTGCGCGGCGGGCGTCGCCATTTCAAGAATCGAATTGAATAGATGAGAAAGGAAGATGCTTTATGCCATATACCAAAGGTTCCGGTAAGTCCGTCGTCATCGCGCTCGGCGGCAACGCCCTGGGCAACACGCCCCAGGAGCAGCTCGAGCTGGTGAAGAACACCGCGCGCCACATCGTGGACATGGTCGCGGACGGCATCAACGTGATCGTGACCCACGGCAACGGCCCCCAGGTGGGCATGATCAACAACGCCTTCGCCTACGCAAGCGCCAACGACGGCAAGACCCCCGAGATGCCCTTCCCCGAGGCGGGAGCCATGTCGCAGGGCTACATCGGCTACCAGCCCTCCCAGGCCACCCTCAACGAGATGAAGAGGCGCGGCATCATGCGCTCCACCGCCAACGTGGTTACGCAGACCGTGGTCTATCCTGACGACCCCGCCTTCGAGAACCCCACCAAGCCCGTGGGCGCGTTCCTGACGAAGGAGGAGGCCGAGGCCAAGGCCGCCGAGACCGGCTGGACCTACAAGGAGGACGCGGGCCGCGGCTGGCGCCAGGTGGTCGCGAGCCCCAAGCCCCGCCGCATCGTGGAGTCCG
>NZ_CALUMA010000012.1 GCF_944321625.1 uncultured Slackia sp. | reverse complement strand
CGAGCGTCATCGAACGGTACAGGCTCAGACCGATGGCTCGGGGTTTTTCGGGGTCTTTGAACTGCGCGGGGGCTGCTCCGATCGATTGCGCGTAGGCGTCAAAGGTCGCATCGTCAAGATAGAACGTCGTAGTGTTGCGCAGGTAGTCGCCGTTTTCCGTATAAGGGGAAGGCACCCAATCGTCGGATATGTCGCGATACTCAGCCTCGTATGCCTCCCGTGCCGCCTCATCCAGCATGGCTGCGGGTATGAACGACGGGGATTGACCTTGCAGCGCGACGTGCTCGACCTTCACGCCTTCGGTTCCGTTGACTTCCTGTATGAATTCGTCAAGCGTGTTGAACGCGCTTCTAATGTAGTCTTCCGAACCCGAGTCTGACGGTGCATCAAGGCTGAACGATGCCGATATATCGCGCTCGCCGCCCGACCTGCTTTCGGCGTGGCCGACGAACGGATCCATGTACAGTTTGACGCTTCCGCACATGATGAGCAGCAGGACGCTTACGGCGAGCGATGCCACCACGGTGCGCCCGCGGCTTGAGGCGCGTTCGCGGCTACGAGTGGCAAGGACGCCGGGAATGCCAAACAGGCGTCCGGCGATGCCGCGATGCAGGGCAAACGAACCGGCTGCCTCGTAGGCCGCTGCGGATCCATTCTCCCGCGCAGCATCGCGCAAGGCGCGCACCTCCTTGTGCTGACGCTTCAGGGCGTGCTTGGTAAGCCTCACGTCCTGCGTTTGACGGATGGCGTCAACGGCCGAAACGCGTGAGGCGCGCAATGCTGGAATCCATGCGCTCACCAGCAGTATGAACAGGCTGAATGCTTCGCACCCCACAACAGCAACGGGGCTTACCGTGAAGGGTATGCCATCTTCAAGCGCGATGGCGCTACCCAGGGCGTCGGAGGTGAAGTGCAGCGTTACGCCCACTCCAGCAAGGCCCAGCACGATGCCTAGCGGGATGGCGATAGCGCCCAGCGCCAACGCCTCGAACAGCACCGAACGGCGCAGCTGGCGCTTCGATGCCCCGATGGAGGACAGCATGCCAAATTGTCGCGTGCGCTCTGCCACGCTGATGGAGAACGAGATGTAGATGAGCGAGATGCCGGCAAGCGCGATGACGGCGGTGAGCGTGACTGCAATCACGAACAGTGTGTCGTAAGCGGCGCGTCCGTCGGTGATGCCCACGTAGCGCAACAGGTTGGTATGGATGAGCGCATCGCCCATGTTGTGGCTCGCGATGAAATCGTTCATCTGGTCGACCGAGGCGAACCCTGTTGTAGTCAGGTAGGCTCCGGTAATGGCGTCTGGGCTGCCCGATGCCTGGGATGTGGGGGCCGTGATGCCGATGATACCGGCGCCGGTGGCGACGAAATCATTGCCATAGAAAGTTCCCAGATTGTTATAGAACCCGACGACGGTATAGGAGCGTTCCTGGGTGTTTTCCAGACGCTCAACCGCGGTTCCGTATTGCTGTGCTCTTTCCTCATCCTTCACCGAGTCGGTGCTGTCAAGACGCATATCCTGTCCCGTGGAATCGTCCTCCATGAGGCGCTCTCCCAATGAGAGCGTGACCGTGCTGCCTCGTTGCAGGTCATCGGCATGCACGCCCGATTGACCTTTGCCAAGCGTTTCGCCTTTGAGAATGACGGGAAGGGCTATTTCGTCGTCGCTTTCGGGCATGCGCCCTTCCTCGATGGTGGGCATCAGGGTCAGGGGTATGCCGTCTTTCTCGAAGGAACCTTTCACGACGGTGGGTGCCGTCTTCACCGTCAGGTAGGTGCCGAAGATGTCTTGCTCCTCGTTTGAGAATGCTGCGGACCCAAGCTCTTCATAGGTCGCCATTGCGCTTACGTGGTCGCTCTCTGCGACCTGAGCGAGGTCATCCTCCGCAACGTTGGAAGCGAAGATGTGCCACGACCCCTCCGATTCCAGCGTGCGTTGGAAAAGACCTGCGTTCAGGCTGGTCACAGTGGTGAAGATGGCGGTGATGAGCGCGCAAGAAAGCGCGATGCCCACGATTGAAACGATGGTGCGCGCACGATTTTGGGCAAGCGAGCGCAGCGTGAAATTGCTCATGACGCTCATTTGCGGATCCTTTCGTCGCGTACGACACGGCCGTCCTCGATGGCCACGATGCGGTCGGCGGTGAGTGCAATGTCCTCATCGTGGGTGATGACCACCAAGGTCTGGCCCAGTTGCTTGTTGGAGCTGCGGAGGAGCGCCATGATGTCGCGGCTGTTGCGCGAATCCAAGTTGCCCGTGGGCTCGTCCGCTAACACAACGGCGGGCGCATTCATGAGTGCGCGGCCGATCGCCACGCGCTGCTGCTGACCGCCGGAAAGCTGGTTGGGCAGGTGTGCCTCAAAGCCGCGCAACCCCAACGAGTCGATGATCCACGAAAGCCGGTCGGCGTTCACCGCGCGGCCGTCTAGCGCCACAGGCAGCGTCATGTTCTCGACCACGTTGAGCACAGGAATCAGGTTGTAGAACTGGTATACCAGTCCGACTTCGCGTCGACGAAACACGGCAAGCTGCTCGTCGCTGCGCGC
>NZ_CALUMA010000011.1 GCF_944321625.1 uncultured Slackia sp. | reverse complement strand
CAGCCGACGGAATTACTCAATGAGGCGCTGCGACACTGCGATCGGCTCTGACGGCCAGCTAAGCCCTTGTGCAACGCTCGGCGCGTACGAAGTACGCTTGGCGTTGCGGCGGGCTTATCTGACTCGTCAGAGCCGATCTCGCTGTTTCGTTCCGTTTCTTGTGTTCGGTCATGCAAAAATCACAATATTGACTCTTTATCGAGGGCGTTTTGCGTGGTAAGATTCACAGGCTGTCTTGTCTTGGTCGGAAACCAAGACCTTCTGAAAAGGAGAAACCATTATGAAGCAGGGTATCCATCCCGAATACATGGAGTGCACCGTCAAGTGCACCTGCGGTAACACCTTTGTTACCCGCTCCACCAAGCCGGAGCTCAAGGTCGACATCTGCAATATGTGCCACCCGTTCTTCACCGGCACCCAGAAGCTGATCGACACCGGTGGACGCGTCCAGCGCTTCGCCGACAAGTTCGGTTCCGCTTCCGCCGCCGTTGCCGAGCGTGAGGCTGCCAAGAAGGCCGCCAAGGCTGCCAAGGCTGCAGAGCTCGAGGCCGCCAAGAAGGCTGAGCGCGAGAAGAAGGCCGCTGAGAAGGCCGCTCGTGCTGCCGAGTTCGCCAAGAAGGCTGAGGCCGAGGCTGCTAAGGCTGCCAAGCTGGCCGAGGAAGCCGCTCCTGCCGAGGAGGCCGCTGAGGCTCCCGCTGCTGAGGAGCAGGCCGCTGAATAACGCGGCACGCGCATAGCGCACCCAATCTTTAAGCAAAAAGCACTGAAGAGGCCCGCCACCGTGCGGGCCTCTTCGCGTCTGGGGCGAAGCGGCGCCCATGCGTTTAGCGCGCATTGTACGACTGGAGATTGTTGCGAGGTGCTTCTCGATGCTTAAGGTCTGCCGCATAGACCCGATTGCCCGCTCGCAGCAAAAATGAACCTTTGGGAAACTCCAGAAAGTTCAATTTCTTTTGGTGCTATACTGCACAAAATTGAACTTTGAACTACGGGTTCAATTTGAGTGAAATTGAACTTTCAGGAGAGTAGGATGTCGCAGGAAACGTTCGCCAATCGCCTTCATGAAGCGATGGGGCAGGCCGGCATGAAGCAGGCCGATCTTATACGCGTTGCTGCAGAGCATGGCGCAAAGCTGGGGAAAAGCCAGGTGAGCCAGTATGTAAGCGGCAAGACGGTGCCGCG
This sequence comes from uncultured Slackia sp., assembly GCF_944321625.1. Taxonomy (GTDB): domain Bacteria; phylum Actinomycetota; class Coriobacteriia; order Coriobacteriales; family Eggerthellaceae; genus Slackia. Next base: position 11,193 of record NZ_CALUMA010000011.1, on the reverse strand, counting down.
CGCAGGCGTGATGGCTGCGCTTGCGAGTGCTTTGGGCGTGGACGCGGCATGGCTTGCCGGTGGGGAAGCGCCGCAGGGCGCCTTGGCATCGAACGATATCGACGAAGCACCGCAGGGCGCCTCGCGGCTAACGGACACTTCACCTTCGGGCGAGCGAGCACCCGGGCGGATTTCGTCCGCCTCCCATGCCGTCAAGTCCCCGGTTGCCGCTGATTCGGAATCGGCCGCTGTTTCCTCTGTCGATACCACGCAAGCCGCTGCGGCCGCTCAATCTCAAAGGAGTCCTCTTATGCGCCAGTTCAAAAAATCCTCCAAGCTCGACAACGTTCTCTATGACGTGCGCGGCCCAGTGGCCGACGAGGCCAACCGCATGGAATCCGAAGGCCTGCGCATCCTGAAGCTTAACATTGGCAATCCGGCGCCTTTCGGCTTCCGAACCCCCGACGAGGTCATCCAGGACATGCGTCTGCAGCTGCCCGAATGCGAAGGCTATTCCGATTCGCACGGCCTGTTCTCGGCGCGCAAGGCCATCATGCAGTACGCCCAGATCAAGCACATCCCCAACGTGAGCATGGACGGTATCTATACCGGCAACGGCGTGTCGGAGCTCATCAACCTGTGCATGCAGGCGCTGCTGGACAACGGCGACGAGATTCTGATTCCCAGCCCCGACTATCCGCTGTGGACGGCCTGCGCCACGCTTTCCGGCGGCGTGCCCGTGCACTACATCTGCGACGAGCAGGCCGAATGGTGCCCCGATATCGCCGACATCGAATCCAAGGTGACGTCGCGCACCAAGGCCATCGTCATCATCAACCCCAACAACCCCACGGGCGCCGTATATCCGCGTGAGATCCTGGAGCAGATCGTCGAGATTGCGCGTAAGCACCAGCTCATGATTTTCTCGGACGAGATCTACGATCGTCTGTGCATGGACGGTCACGAGCATATTTCCATCGCATCACTGGCGCCCGATCTGCCGTGCGTCACGTTCTCGGGCCTATCCAAGAGTCACATGATTGCCGGCTACCGCATCGGCTGGATGATCCTTTCCGGCAACAAGCACTGCATGGAGGACTTCACCTACGGGGTGAACATGCTTTCCAACATGCGCCTGTGCTCAAACGTGCCCGCTCAGTCCATCGTGCAGACGGCGCTGTGGGGTCATCAGAGCGTTGAGGGGTATGTGCGCCCGGGCGGTCGCATCTATGAGCAGCGCAACTACGTGTATGAGGCGCTGAACTCCATCCCCGGCATTACCGCGGTGAAGCCCAAGGCGGCGTTCTACATCTTCCCCAAAATCGATGTGAAGAAGTTCAATATCACCGATGACGAGCAGTTCGCGCTTGACCTGCTGCACGAGAAGCGCATTCTGATCACGCGCGGCGGCGGCTTCAACTGGCACGAGCCCGACCACTTCCGCATCGTGTATCTGCCGCGCATGGAAGTACTGCACGAGGCGATGGAGGATCTGGCCGACTTCTTCGCGCATTACCGTCAGTAGCTGGCGCTTGCGTTTCGGATGTTCGGGGCCGCCGGTCGGGCGGCCCCTTTTGCGTTGCGTGGGGCAAGGCTGGTGCGCCGACGTGTCGATTTGCCTTTCGTGTCTTTCTTGGTGCTGCGAGGTGCGGCGTTCGTGTTCCTCTGTAGGGCTTTGCCTATTGCAAGATCAGCATTCATCGGCGCGGCGTATGTCGAGGATACTGCCCAGAGGGATGCGTTTCTTCCCGATGGTGACGGAATGCGTAACTTCGTCTATCTTGCTCAGCGGGCCGCGCATTGCGACGTGTTGCCCTCCTTCGTAAAAGGATATGCGTACGTCATCTCCCAAGTTGAGTCTGCGCATCGCGTCCGACAGCTCCGCCAGGCGTTCCTCGGAGAGCTCCGGTTTGGGAGCGTGCACGGTTTCCTGCTCCTGGGCAAGCTCATGGTAGCCTTTGAGCGCGGCGAACGGCATGAACTGACGCGCGCGGTCGGCATGGGGGCGGGCCGTATGCCGACCGCGTTCAGCCACGCGTTGCTCGATGTCGCGCAGCACCGCCGCGCGATACGCTTGCTCTTGAGCATTGATGCGCATGCGTTTCGCCTTCCTTTCTTGCTTCCGGCCTGTCCATCTTGCCGTGCTTTCGTTACGCCCGATGCCCGCCTATCTGATTGTTGCGTTCGCGGGCGGTCGCCTTTTCCTGCAGGCTTGTCCCCTTGAGCATGGCATTCTTTCCGAATTTGCCGCGGATGCCTGCTATTGCCTCTTGCATGCGCCGCTCCTTCGCGACGTCTTCCGCGTTGTCAAAGAGCGTAAGGGGCACGGAGTCTTCGGGCGCGAGCCCCGAGATACCGATGTTGATGCGCCTGATGGGCGTATCCTGGCGCGTAGTCTCGTCGAACAGTGCGAGAAAGTTCTTCACCAGGATGCGACGAGAATTGGTCTTTTGTCCCAGCGACCGCATACCGCCGGTATGTTCGCCTCCATAGCCGTTTAGGGGTCGTGCACCGTGACCGCCTTCGAACGTTTCCGTATCGCGCGGGATGCTTTTGTCTCGCGCATATCCGATGAAAAGCGATATGCGATCAGCCACCTGATGGGACTCCACCAGTTCGAGCACGCTGGCGTCTATCATTTCGCGCAGCACCATGCGGGCTTCGTCGAACGAGTAGTCGCTGGGAAGAACCTGTCCATTGGTCATGGATCGACCTTCGGGAACATACGATTGGATTTCGGCGATGGTGCACGGCTCCTGCCCCCAGGCGTGGTCTATCAGGAACTCCGCGTTCACGCCGAACTCGCGATAGAGCGTCTCTTCGCGCAGGGCGGCAACGCCCGCCAAATCGCGGGCGCCGTATTTCTCCAGGCGACGTGCGATACCGGGGCCGATGCCCCAGATATCGGTGATGGGGCGGTGAAACCAGATGTCGCGCTTAAACGACGCTTCGTCCAGCTGCCCGATGCCGTCGGGGGCGTGCTTGGCGCATACGTCCAGCGCGACTTTGGCCAAGAAGAGGTTGGTGCCGATGCCCGCCGTGGCGGGGATGCTCGTTTCTCGGCGCACGTCGCCCATGAGCGCGCGGGCGAATGATCGTGCATCAGTGTGGTAAAGCCGTAGGTAGGGCGTGGCATCGATGAAGCATTCGTCGATGGAGTACACATGAACGTCTTGTGCGCTCACGCGTTTCAGGTACAGCGCGTAGATGGACGCCGACACCTCCATGTAACGGCGCATGCGCGGTCGCGCCATCACGTAGTCGATCCTTTCGGGGATGTCGAACACGCGGCAGCGGTTCTTCACGCCGAGTGCCTTGAGCGCGGGGGACACCGCCAGGCAGATGGTGGTGTGCGAACGTTCCGGGTCGGCTACCACAAGGCGCGCCCGCATGGGATCGAGCCCGCGGTCCACGCATTCCACGCTGGCGTAGAACGATTTGAAATCGATGCATATGTACGTGCGCTCTTCCGTGGTGGCTCCCTATAAATATCGAACGAATGTTCTCATAATATCACAGGAATTGCCAATGATTAGGGATTCGTGCTGTGAGCAGGAAGAGCGGTCTGCAGGAACGGCGGGATGGATATAAGTGACCTTTGCCCATCGGGATTATTCCGTTGGTCGGCGCGCGCCGATCTTCATGGTAAGATAAGCCGTTGAGTTCGAGCGCATAGCGCGCATCAGGCGAGGCCCGCATGCAGTGGGCGGGGCGCATGCGAACAATGTCGAGGCCCATGCGAGAAACGAGAGACGCCATGATCAAGGAAATCGTCAAAGACCGCGAATTTTTGAGCCAGCCCGCAGAGCCCGCCACGCCGGAAGACGCTCAGGTGGCACAGGATCTTAAGGACACGATGGAGTCTATGGGCGGCGATTGCGCATGCCTGGCGGCCAACCAGATTGGTTCGCGCAAGGCCGTCATCGCCTACGAAGACGAGAAGGGCTGCGTCAACGTGATGTTCAACCCGCGCCTGGTGGCGTTCATGAAGCCCTATGACGCGGCCGAGGGATGCCTGAGCCTCGAGGAGGCCAGCCAGGTCAAGCGCTTCGAAATCTGCACCGTCGCCTACGAGGTTTTGGCTGGCGACAAGCTGATTCCTCGCAGCAAGAAGCTTACCGGCTGGACGGCCGAGATCGTGCAGCACGGCATCGATCACTGCGCAGGCAAGCTGGTGTAGCTGTCGCGCAGCCGCATGATCGCCCGAATGACGTGACGGTTCGGGTTTGCGTGTCGGCCTGCCATAATGAAAGATAGTTGAGCGGCCGCCTGTCTGGGCGGCCGCTTTTCGTATGAGGTTGAACGGGAGCGTGTCATTCGTATGGATGCGGCTGTAACCTTGCACGCGGTGGTAAGCTGTGCGCGAGAGAAAAACCATCTTGCCGCGCATTGCGATGCATAGGGCGGAAGAAAGGGAGTGCGCATATGCAACAGATCACTCAACAGGAACGTGAAACCGCTCAGGAGTTGGTGGGCTTCATCGCCGAATGCCCCAGCATGTTCCATACCGCGCATGCGGCATGCGCGCGCCTCGATGCGGCGGGATTCACGTATCTGCCCGAATCGCATGTTTGGGACGTGGTGCCCGGCGGACGCTACTACACCACGCGCAACGGATCGAGCGTCATCGCGTTCGCGGTGGGGGAGCATGCGCTCGAGGACCGCGACGCCTTCCATTTCCAACTTACGGCCGCCCACGCCGATTCGCCCACGTTCAAGGTCAAATCGGCTCCTGAGCTTGAAGGCCCCGAGAGCTACCTGCGCCTCAACGTGGAAGCATACGGCGGCATGATCGACTACACCTGGTTCGACCGTCCGCTGTCGCTGGCGGGCCGCGTGCTGGTGCGTGACGGTTCCGCCATTGAGAGCCGCCTGGTCGCACTCAATGAAGACGTGGCGCTCATTCCCAGCTTGGCTGTCCATCTGGATCGCGCGGTAAACGACAGCTTCGCCCCCAATCGAGCGATCGACCTGTGCCCGCTGTTCTCGGCAGGCGAGCTGGGTGCGGGCGCGTTCGACGCTATGCTCGCGCAAAGCCTGGGCGTCGAGCCTCAGCAGATTCTTGCGCGCGACCTGTTCCTGTACAGTCGCCAGAAGGGATGCATCTGGGGTGCAGCGGGCGAGTTCGTCTCGTCGCCCAAGCTGGACGACCTCATGTGCGCGTTCGCTTCGCTCAAGGCGTTCCTCGCGTCGAAGAACGACGCGTGCGTGCGAGTGTGGTGCTGCTTCGACAACGAAGAGGTGGGTTCCAACACCAAGCAGGGCGCCATGTCCACCGTCCTGCGCGACACGCTTGAGCGCATGTGCGGCTGCCTGGGCCTCTCGCGTGAGGATTATCACCGCGCCGTCGCGCAATCCATGCTGGTGAGTTGCGACAACGCCCATGCCATCCATCCCAACCGCACCGAGAAATACGACGCGGGCAATCGCTGCTATCTCAACGGCGGCATCGTGATCAAGGAGGCCGCCAATCAGCATTACTGCACCGACGCGTTCAGTCGCGCGGCGTTCGCGGCCGTGTGCGACGACGCGGGTGTGCCGTACCAAACGTTCGCCAACAAGAGCGACCAGGCGGGCGGTTCCACCTTGGGCAACCTTTCGAACACCCAGGTGAGCATGCACGCGGTGGATGTGGGATGCCCGCAGCTGGCCATGCATTCGTCCTATGAGACGTCCGGCGTGCGCGACGCGAGTCTGGCCATCGCCGCGCTTACGGCGTTCTACGAGGCGGATATTCGCATCGACGGAGCGCAGGGCGCTACCGTCTAAAGATTTACCTTGAGATTGAACGAAAGGGGCACGTCGCATGCCCCTTTCATCATGGCATTCTTTTGTCTCGGACGGGCGGCTGCGTATGCGGATGCGCTCAGGCGCCGGCAATCGTGCGCGTCGGGGTGACCACGGCATCCATCGGCCGGTCGTGGATATCGGCGGGGACCCGTTCAAAAATCTGCTCGTCGAATGCGATGCCTGCGACAAAGCAGTCGTCGCGCACCGCTGAAAGGTAGGCGTCGTAGCATCCGGCTCCAAGCCCCAGGCGCATCCCGCCTTCGTCGAACGCCGATCCGGGAACCACGACGGCGTCGATTGCTTCGGGCGGCGCAGGCGTGAAGGCGGGGAATTCCTCATCGGGGAAAAAGCGCCCGGGATGCGCAAGAAAATCCGCATCCGATGCACGCCAGGCTTCTTCTTCCACGATGAAAAACTCCATGTGATGCGGCCCTCTCGTGCACGGGAACGCCACGTGCGCCCCACACGCGTAAAGGCGTTCGACCAGTTCGCTAGTGTCCAGCTCGCTTTGCATGGCGCGGTAGATTGCGATGAGGGGAGCGCGTTTCTCGCAAAGCTCCAGGTGCTCGTCGAGCAGGGAGAGCATGCGCTCGCATGCCGCCCGGGACAGAGAGGCGCGTTTCTGCGCCGGTAGCGCACGCCGGGCTTCGAGGGCTTGCGTCCTTACCGTGCTCTTCTGCTCTGCGATGTCCATGGTTCCTCGCTTTACTTCGATTTTGCCTTTTAGCGCGCCGCGCGGGTTCGTCAATCTGGTAAGGTTGCATCTTAGCGCGACTGCGCCGATGTTGCCGGCATATGCAGGAGGGGACCGATGATCGAATACTTTCGTACCGCAGAGGACACGCGTTCCCTTGTAAGGCTTGATGCCGAAGAGGACGGCTGCTGGATCGCGCTGTTCGAGCCCACGTTCGAAGAGCTGCATGGGATTTCCACCCGCTTCGCAATCGATCAGGATGACCTGATGGCGCCGCTGGACCCCGAAGAGGTGTCCCGCGTGGAGCGCAACGAGAACTACACCATGTTCATCGTGGACACGCCCGTGCGCGATGAAGCCCCCGGCGCGTACGGCTACAAAACCATCCCTATCGGCGTGTTCGAGACGCCGCACCATGTCATCTCGGTGTGCTCGATGTACCGCATTCCCATCATCGCCTTGCTCAAACGGCAGCGCGACCTTCACGACACGAGCGAAATTCGCAAGTTCACGAGCGATATGCTGCTGGCCTCCTCGTCGGCGTATTTCACGTCGCTTCAGGTGCTCAACAGGCGGCGCATGCGTCTTGAACAGGATATGGACCACCCCACGCGCAAAGACCTTGAAGAACTCTATGACCTGGACGAGTCGTTCGTGTACCTCACCACGTCGCTTACCACCAACGACACGATGCTCGAACGCTACCGCCGCTATGTGCTGCTTTCCGCCGACGACGAGGTGCGCGAGCTGTTCGACGACGTGATCATCGAGAACCGTCAGGCGCTTGAGACCACGCGCATCTATTCCGGCATCCTGGACTCGACGATTGAGCATCTGGGCATGATCATGAACCAGGATTTGAACCGCACGATGCAACTGGTGGCCACCATCACGCTGGTTCTGTGCGTGCCCACGGTGATCGGCGGCCTGTTCGGCATGAACGTGGAGGGCATCCCGCTGGCTGGTTCGCCCTACGGCTTCGCTATCGTGACGGGCATCACGGCTGTGCTTCTGGTGGCGTTGCTTGCGTTGCTGAAGAAGCTGAAGTGGTTCTAGGGGAGGGGTAGCTCTGCCGTTCGCCGACGCGACGTTGCGGCACCTACCGTTCACCCTCGGAGACTTTACACAGATTTGAACTTTGCCTGACATAGGATTTTGCCGTGCCCCGCTACACTAGATAAGGTTGCGCAAATGACTTGAGATGCGCAGCTTCTTTACCCAGCCACAAGAAAAAGAAGGGAACCGGAACAAGCAATGGAGCTAGGTACTCTTGTCGTTGTGGGGCTTGTCATCATCGTCGCCCTCATCTTCGACTTCACGAACGGTTTTCATGACACGGCGAACGCCATGGCGACGTCCATCGCCACAGGCGCGCTGAAGCCTAAGACCGCCGTTCTTGCCGCAGGCACGCTCAACCTGATCGGCGCGTTTCTGTCCGTCGAGGTTGCCAAGACCATTTCAGGCGGCTTAATCAATGAGGATGCGGTGACAATCGCGCCAGAATTCATTCTGGCCGGCCTGATCGGCGCCATCCTGTGGAACCTGCTCACGTGGCTCGTGGGTCTGCCCTCCAGTTCTTCGCACGCGCTGTTCGGCGGCCTGGTGGGCGCCATAATCGTGGGCGCGGGTGCCGCGGGCGTGAACTTCGGTGCGGTTCTCACCAAGATTCTCATTCCGTCCATCCTGGCGGTCATCGTGGCCGGTTTGGCCTCGTTCACGGCGACAAAGATAATAACGGCGATCACATCGCGCATGGACCAGAGCAAGGTCGAATCCGGCTTCCGCCATGGCCAGACCGTGACCGCGTGCCTGGTGGCGCTTTCGCACGGCACCAACGACGCCCAGAAGACCATGGGCATCATCACGCTGACGCTGGTTGCTGTGGGCGCTCAGGCTCCCGATTCCAGCCCGCAGCTGTGGGTCGTAGCCGTATGCGGCCTCGCCATCGCCCTGGGCACCTACATGGGCGGCTGGCGCGTCATCCGCACGCTGGGCAAGGGCCTGACCGAGATCAACACTCCGCAGGGCTTCGCTGCCGAGTCCAGCTCCGCGACGGTCATCCTGGCGTCCTCCCATCTGGGCTTTGCGCTTTCCACCACGCAGGTGTGCTCCGGCTCCATCATCGGTACCGGTCTGGGCACCAAGGGCAACGAGGTCAACTGGGGCGTTGCCGGCCGCATGGTCATCGCCTGGCTCGTCACTTTCCCTGCCGCTGGCCTGATTGGCGCGTTCACCTGCCTGTTCACCAAGTTTGGTACCGCGGGTACGGTGTTCATCGTGGTGGCTGCCGTTGTCGCTGGCTTTATCATCTTCCGCCTGTCGCGTCGCAACCCCGTGAACGCCATGAACGTCAACGAGCGTTCCGACGTCAAACTGAACGCCGATTCCGACACCGCCGCCCAGGCTGCTTAAAGGAGGGGAGCATCAATGCAGGAACTCATCATGCAGGAAGTCACCGGCTTCGCCACGGTGCTCATCACCGCCGTTGTGGTGGCGGGCGCCATTGCCACGCTGTATTCTTGTGGCCTTCGTCTGTGGGAGAAGGGGTCCGACGGGGGATCTGCGGTGCTGCGCGCTGTCTCCGTCGTGTGCTTCGCCGCATGCGTTGCGATCGTGCTGTTCGCGCTGTGGCTGATGATACCCATTTTCCACTAAGGTGAATTCCGCGAAACGGCGCGCTTCGCCCGACGCTGGCAGCATGGCCTTTTGGCGTGCAAGTGTGTCGCATTCGCAATCGATAGGGAGGATTTGATTCATGACTAAGATTCTTGTAGGCGTTGACGGCACCGCTCGTGGCGACCGCGCCGTGGAATGGGCCGCCCGCCGCGCCCATCGCACTTCGTCTCAGCTTACGCTCATTACCGCCGTGGGCCTTGATTCCGCCAAGGCGTTCGGCGCCGACACCGATGCCGTGCGCGATACCGTCGAGGCGGCTCTGAAGGGCTTGGCGGAAAAGATTGCGCAGGAGTGCGAGGGCGTTCAGGTGGATTGGCTGATCCACGACGAGGGCATTCTTGAGGCCCTTGCTGATGCGTCCGAGGGCTACGACATGGTGGTCCTGGGCTCCCATCACAACGCCAAGATCGGCGAGATGTTGGGCGGCACCAAGGGCCTGAAGCTTTCCATCACCGCTTCCGTTCCCACGGTTGTTGTGCCCGAGAGCTGGGATTTCGAAGACCAGGGCAAGGGCATTGTCGTGGGCGTGGGCCCCGATGATTTCGACGAGGGCGCCATCTCCTTCGCCGTGAAGGAGGCTATCGCCACCGGTGAGTCGCTCGAGCTGGTTTCTGCCTGGGGCCTTCCTGCCGGCCTGTCGCGTCCGGCCGAGGCCATGGGCGGCGGTTTGGGCCCTGTGGGCGATCAGTTCCAGGCCAAGATCGACGCGCATATCGAGCGCATCAAGGCCGAGTACCCCGATTTGGATGTGTCCGGCCGCACGATTGAAGGCTCCTCGCCGTCCAAGGTGCTTATCGCGCACGGCGGTAAGCGCCGTCTGCTGGTCATGGGTACGCATGCGCGTTCCGCGTTCGGCCGCGCCATTTTCGGCTCTGTCACGCACGACGTGCTGCTGAACCCCAACATCCCCACGGTGGTCGTGCCCAAGCCATAGGGGTCGTGCAATTCGCTTGCTGCAAGGCGTCGCCTAAAAGGGCGGCGCTTTTTTGCTGTCTGCCGCACAAATCGGCAGGCTTTTCAAGAATTTTCTTCACATTCGATGCAAAATTGTGGTGAGTGCGATGGGGGAGCGGTAAATGACCTGGGGAAACAATAAATGAAGATAATGGATACGCCCGGACGCGTGGCGTTTGACAGCCCATGTCAGCGGTGTTAAAGTACCGCCTTGCGTCTCGAACGAGGCGTTTGTTTTCGTGCCCCGTATGCTGCGTGACCGGAAACAAGGATAACCCGAGCGGGAGGCCCCAGGGTTGAGATATGGGCTGATCGCAAGGCGAATCCGCACTGTAGGAAATAGGCGAATTAAGAGGAGAACTACTTTGCCTACTATCAACCAGCTGGTCCGCAAGGGCCGCGCCAAGCAGGTCGACAAGAAGAAGACCCCGGCGCTCAAGGGTAACCCCCAGAAGCGTGGCGTGTGCACCCGTGTGTACACCACCACCCCCAAGAAGCCGAATTCGGCTCTGCGTAAGGTCGCTCGTGTCCGTCTCGTGAACGGCATGGAAGTGACCGCGTACATTCCTGGCATCGGCCACAACCTGCAGGAGCACTCCATGGTGCTCATCCGCGGCGGCCGTGTTAAGGACCTCCCCGGCGTGCGCTACAAGATCATTCGCGCCGCCCTTGACTGCGCTGCTGTGAACAACCGCATGCAGGCCCGCAGCCGCTACGGCGCCAAGCGCCCCAAATAAGTAGGAGTAAGTCGCGCGGGCTTTAAAGGTTAAAGCCTAATGGGCGAAACGCCCCGAAGCGCGCACAGAACATGAAGGAGCATTCATATGCCGCGTCGTGCAGCAGCCGTCCGTCGTGAAACTCAGCCGGACGCAGTGTACAACAACCGTTTGGTCACGCAGCTGATCAACAAGGTTCTTCTTGATGGCAAGAAGTCCCTCGCCGAGCGTATCGTCTACGGCGCGTTCGACATCGTTGCCGCCAAGTCCGGCCAGGATCCCCTGACCGTGTTCAAGAAGGCCATGGACAACGTTCGCCCCACGCGCGAGGTCAAGCCGAAGCGTGTCGGCGGCGCAACCTACCAGGTCCCGATGGAAGTCAAC
>NZ_CALUMA010000010.1 GCF_944321625.1 uncultured Slackia sp. | reverse complement strand
CGTTTTTCCTGCTGGCGCTGCTCTCGCTGATAAGCCCGGGGTTTCTGAATCCGTTTTTTGCGGATGCCCAGGGCGTGGCGGTGCTGGCGTTGGCCATCGCCATGCAGGCGGCAGGCGTGCTTCTGGTGCGGCGGATACTCGCTGTGGAGTTGTAAGGCGCGACCGAACGTCGCGGGCGCCGAAGCGGATGTGCTGCATGGGCGAATGCGCCGCATGCTGGGTTCGCGAGGCGGGTTGTTTTGCTGCGACGGGCGCCGGGTGTGGTCGTTTCACTGCGGCGATTGCCAAATGTGCCTAGAAAAAGGGGGTGTGACGTGGGAGTTCTGATCGCTGCGGCCGTCTTGGCTGCGCTTGCCGGATTCGCCTTGGCTCGCTGGGCGATGCAGGAGTTGGAAGACGCTCAGCGAAGGAAATCTTTGCGTGAAGAGGCGGGGCTCGCCGGAGAGGCGTCTGCGGGATTGAGGCCTGCTGCGGTTTCGCGCATTCGCGGCAAGCGAGAACGCGAACGCGTGCAGCTTGATGTGGAGCGGCATGTGCCCGAGATGTTGGACGCGATCGCGCTGGGAATGAGGTCGGGGCTTTCGTTCGAAAGCGCGTTGCGACTGTACAGCTTCCGGTTCGACGATCGGTTGGCGCTTGCCTGCCGTCGCGCCTGCCAAAGCTGGGAAAGCGGCCTGGTGGAGCGCGACGAGGCGCTTCGCGGCGTGGCGGAGGAATTCGATGTTCCGTCGCTCTCGCGCTTTGTGGCAAACGCCCTGCGTGCGCTCCGATACGGAAGTCCCATGGGGCGCATGCTGGAAGTGCTGTCAAGCGAGGCGCGCAGCTGCTATCGCGCAAAGATGGAAGAGCGGGTGGCCAAGGCGCCGGTCAAGATGCTTGCGCCCACGGCGGGCCTCATTCTGCCCGCGATGCTCATCATGATGATGGGCCCCGTGGTGCTCGAACTGATTGGATGACGGACGATGAACGGAGGAAAAGGACATGAAGAAGATCGCTCAGCTCAAAGAGCGGGGACGCGAAGCCGTTGCGGGGGCGTATGCCAAAGCCATCTGCATGAAGGGGCAGGGCACTACCGAATACGCGATTCTCGTGGGCGTGCTGGTCGTGATCGCCATCGTTGCCATCACGCTGTTCCGCCCGAAGCTTCAGGAGCTATGGACCGCCATCGCAGATGGCATCAACGGGCTCTAAGCAGGTTGCGGGCGTCTTGCGGCGCTGGGCAGGGGACGGTCGAGTACGCGCTTGTCGTGGCGGGCGTGCTTGTTGTGGCGGTGGGGTTTTCGCTGATTGCCCACGCCGTCGCCGAAGGGGGCATGGCCCAGGGCGTGCTCGACTCGCTCACCCACAGGCTTCCGAAGGGGGTGCTGGATGCGATGCTGTTCTGACTTTGCCCTGCGAGGACAGGCGACGGTTGAGGCGGCCTTTCTCATGCCTGTCGTCCTGCTTGCCATGCTGATGCTTGTCCAGCCGGCGATCGTTCTGTACGACCGCACCGTCATGGAGGCGGCCGCATCCGAGGGGTGTCGTGTGATGGAAACGTTGGCGCCGGGAGATGAGGATGCGGCGCGCGCGGCTATCGAGCGAAGGTTGGATGCCGTGCCGGATGCCCCGATTTTTCATGTGGGAAGTTGGACTGTAGAGCTGTCAGGCGGCGAGGGGCAGGAGCGCGCAAGCGTGCGCATCGAGCATGCCCTTAAGCCGTTGCCCCTGATTGGTGCCGGGATGGGCTTTCTCGGCCTCACGGGTCCTGGCGGGTTGTTCATCCAGGACGTGTATCGGCAGACCGAGGTTTTGGATTCGTGGGTGGTGGAGTCGCGTCTTGGCGCCGATGCCGGGGCATGGATAGAACGATGGGAGGAAAAGGCATGATGCGGATTGTCGGGTTTCACAGAATGCTTGCACTGCCGGCTTCGGTTCGGGGCCTCTTTCCGCGCCGCGTCGAGTGCTTTACCGACATTTTCGTCAATCGACAGGGGCTCACAACCGTCGGAGCCGCCATCGCCATCCTCCTGTCGTGCATCCTCGCGTTTTTCTGCCTTTGGGCCTCGCGCGCTCAATCGCAGGCGGCCGGCGTCCAGGCCGCCTGCGATGCCGCTGCGCTTGCGGCCGAGAACGAGGTCGCCGAGTTCGTGCTGTCCGTCCGCGTTGCCGATGCGACGCTGCTCACCATGTCGCTTACGGGTCTTGCCGCGTTGGGCGTGGGAACGGTGTGCTGCTGCGTGCCGGCGGCTGCATCGGCGGGGGCGAAGTTTTTGGATGCGGGCAAGGCGATTCTCGAGAAAAGGGATGATGTCGCCCGCGCCGAGAAGAAGGTTCTCGATGCCGCTCAGGACGCGCTTCCCCTGACCGCGCAGGCTCAGGCGCAGGCAGTGCTGCAGGAGAACGGCGCCGAGATCGACGGCTCGGGCATCGGCTATATAGAGCTGGTGCCTTCCGACGCCCCTGAGGTTGATGTGGGGTTTTCTGATGCCGCGCAAGAGGCTGCTCAGGATGCGCCGCAAACCGGGGCGGAAATAACCGATGCCGCCCAAAAGGCGGAGGAGGCGGCGCAAGAAGCGGCGGATGCGCGCATTCGCGCCTGGAAGCATGACTGCGGCAACTACCCTTCGCCCTGCATGGCGGAGCGCGCTTCGGTGCTATCGGGAATAACCACGGCCGAGAATCCCATTGCGCACAGCGTGGACACGTGGTCGTTCTCCGACGCGCTGGCGCGCGCCAAGGCGTACTACGCGCATCGGGCGGCGGAGGAGGCTCCACTGTCCGACTCGGTGGAGGAGCAGGTGAGAAGCGCGATGCGCGCGAAGTTCTACGAGTATGTGATCGAGGAGCTGAAATCGGCGCGCGCGGTCGATGACGGCGTATCGCCTCCGGACATCTATTTCCCTGAGTTCTTCAGCAATACCGATGGCATGCGCGGCACACGTCTGTATACCGAAAAGGCGTATCCGGTTGCTGGCGGCGCTTTGCATGCGTATGCGGGGTGTCCCGGAATCGAGGGGTCTGTGGAAGGGGCGGGCTCGCTGGCGGAATTCGAGTCGGGAGCTTACGAGAAATGCCCCGTGTGCCAGTTCGACGCGGCGACGCTCGGCAAGGTTGCCGCCGCTTCCACGTCGATCGACAACGGCTTCGAGCATCATTATCGCGAGGTGGCCCGCGCGGCGAAGGATTATTGCGCGGCGCAAGCGGTGGCACTGCCCGCCGCGCAGGAGGTCAAGGATTTCGTGGGCGAAAGCCTGGACGTCATCATGGAAGCGTTCGAAGATGTGGCGGCGCGACGGGTGGAGGCGTATCCGCCTGGACGATTCGGCGCGTTGGCGGCGTATGCGTTCGATGCGTCTTCCGCCCCCGTTGATTCATCGTTCTTCAGTGCGCCGTCTGCTGCTGGATCGTTCGCGGCGGTTTCCTCGGCGATCATGGTGGAGGACCAGGATGAAAACGTGTTGTCCTCGCTCCTCGATGGAGTCGAGGAGGATATCGGTCCGCCGCTGACGGATGCGGGCGATGCGGTGCTCGGGATATGGGGCACGCTTCTGGACGCGTACGGATCAGGGGTGGAAGGCCTGACCGACGGCGTGTCGAACATGCTCGACGGCATTCCCCTTGCGAGCGCGAGCGGGCTGGGTCCATGGGCATCAGACGCCCTCATGGATGCCATCGCTTCGGTGGGCCTTGAGCCTGCCAATACTTCTGCCGCCAAACCTGTTGTCGCAAACAGCAGCCATGTGGCGGCAAAGGGGGATGGCCCGGTCGCGCAGGCAATCCTGGCGTTGAAAGGGGAATCTTCGTCTCCGCGGACAGCGCGTCGAGATGTTGGCCTGATTCGTCGGCGCCATAGGGCAGGTTTCGCGCACGACATGCGTGGGCAGATGACCGTGGAAGCCGCGGTGGTATTGCCCGTGATGGCGGCGATTGCGTTCATCGTCGTCAACGCGCTCATCTTTGTAGGGGATTGCACGGCGTTCGACATCGTAGCGCGTGACGCTATTCGCCTGCAGGCCGATGACGGCTATGAGGGGGCGCAGGGTGCGGCCGAGGTGCGGGCGCGCATCGAAGAGGGCCTGGCGATGGACCATGAGGCCGTTGAGGTGACTTGCGAGCGTACGGGTCCGGGACATGTGCGCTATACGGCGTCGACGGCGTTCTCGCCGCCATTTCTGCAAGGTGTGAGCGTGTTCGGCATCAGCGTGCCCTCGCTTGAGCACGAAGTAAGCATGACGGTGAGTCCGTATAGAAAGGGAGTGGTGATATGAGCAATCGGCGTGAAACAGGTGCAAGCGATAGCACGAGGGATGCACGTGAAAAGCGCGCAGAGGAGCAGAAGCGCGCCATGCCCGCCAAGCGAACGCGACGAACTCAGCGAGCGCAGCCTACGAGGCGCACTCCTCAGGGGGAAGCCGCCAAAAAGGGGAGGGGCGAGGTAAAAGCTGGTAGCGCGGAGCATAAAGCCGTTACGAGGTATGGCGCCGATTGCGAAGCTACCATGAGAGTTGACGCACCTGGGGCAAAGGAGAATCGCTCGGACGGCGGTAGTGCCAGGCGAAAAGTGCGGGTGCTCTCTCGTATTGCCGAAAGACTCCGTGGGTTGAAGGGGTTTAACGGTGATGACGAATGCGCTGTATTGGTGCCCTGCCGTGACATTCACACGTTCGGTATGAAAGGTCCTATCGATGCTGCGTTCATCGACGCGGCGGGTTCAGTCGTTGCAGTCCATCGACGCGTTATGCCCGGAAGGCGCCTTCGCCACGCCGATGCCCGCATGGTGGTGGAGCGGCCTTTTCAAACGGGCAAATGGCTTGAGCGCGGTGACGGATTCTTCAATGTTGCGCCGCGGGTGTAGACCGGTGCGGCCTCTTGTTTTACGAATGCGACAGAGGCGCTGTCACGTGTCGCGGCAGCGCCGTCATACGAAAGGATGACCCATGAAAACCTGCCCTGTATGCAAATCGCTTTGCTTTGATGACATGCCCGTATGCTATGGATGCATGCATGATTTCGAACGCGATGTGCTGGACGATCCAGAAGAAGCGGTGCCGCCTTCGCCGGCTTCGTCTGGCGTTCAGTCGTTTGGGTCAAGCGGCTCGGCGGCGCCTTCGGACGAGGGAATGCGCCCCGTCATGAGCTTGCCTATCCCCATGATTACCTCGACATTTGCCCAAGGGCAACGGCCTGATGTCACGGCGAATCTCGCATCGCGCAAGCAGGGCGGTGCTCCCCGCCCTAACGATTTCGCACGTTCTGGCAAGGCCTCTCACGCCGACGCATCTCCGTGGTTGACCTTCGAAACCCCAGGAGGCTGCCGTCTCGTCCTCCACCTAGAACCCGCGTGATAAATATGAGAGAAATGAGGCAGAATGAGCCGCTTGTACCGATGTCTCGCACGGTCAATAGTCTTTCGGTATCGTCTGTGGTGAACACAAAAGCTTTTCGTGATGCGTTTGAAGAAATGCCACTGTCCAGACAAGTATCGAATAGCTTGTACGGGCAAGCGGGACGCATACTGCGAGCGGCAAATGGAACAGAATTCGAATATATGGTGGCTGTTGACGCACGGACGGGAGCACTTGTAGCAGACAATCTTGGGCGACTACCCGGCAGAAAAAGAACAGGCTTTTCACCCAGCGAGATGGGTAAAATTAAGAAATGCCGTGCAGGTGTTGTTACGGTCCATAATCATCCGGGCGGATTTCCGCCGTCCTATAGAGATCTTTTTACGGCATCATCCTACTCTTTCGTCAAAGGTTCAGTTGTTGTCGGCCATGACGGCAGCGTTTGGTTCATCGCTGTTGAGAGTGAAGTTGTGGTGGATATGCTCGCAGAGCGATACAATAGCCTAAAAGAGACCTACGCTGATTTTGCGGAAATAAAAGCGGCGGAATGGCTGATTGAACAGAATAAGCTGCATCGCTTGTTTGAATTTAGGAGGTTGAGGTAATGGCAGAGGAGCTCTACATGGTCATGGATGACACATGCTACGATCTTGACCCTAAGGATGCTCCTAAGTTGCCTCCTGAGGTTGAGCGTGAGTTGGAGCGAAGGGGAGAAGAAATCCTTCAGGAGTTTTTACCAAAGATAAAGGCCAAAAAAGGTGTTGCTTAAGGCACGATGATTGCTTCGTTGGCCAGTAGTCAGCGTAGTGGGCTATTTGCGTAATGCCGAGCCGTCATCGGTTGTAGTCCAACAAACAAAAAACGTGCGTTCTGAGGCTCTGGGTTGTCCAGAGCCTCTGTCTATTCAGGGTCTTTGCTTCTTGATGCCGCCAAAAATAAAAAAGTAACCTTTGGGTTCCATTTTTGTTAGCCTTGTGTTACCTTATGCGAGTAAGTTAACTAAGGCTATCTACGATAGGCGGTACAGACATGGATGGAGCGGCCATGAAATCAAGCATCGCGGGGGCACAGAGCTCCGGCGTGAGCACGCCTCAATTGCCGCTTGCTTTCGCCGCTGCGGGGCAGACGACCACCATCATGAAGATTCGCGGCAACAATCAGATGCATCACCATCTGGAGAACCTTGGATTCGTGGAGGGTGCACAGGTTACGGTGGTGTGCGAAAACGCAGGCAATCTCATCGTGGAGGTCAAGGGCGCGCAGGTCGCGCTCGACAGGCAAGTGGGCATGAAAATCATCGTGTCCGCGTAATACGGGAACCATATGCGCGCCGCTTACGCGGCGTGCGTTGTTCGGTCTGCCGTTTTCCTGCCGGAAAGCGCAGCAGACGAAAACCGTCGTCGTAGTATGACCGATAGGGAGGCGCGGGAACAAACCCGAAGTCGTGCTTCTCATCAGGCGCATTACCCAGAGCGGCGACACATGGCAGCATCAAAAAATGAGAGGAGGAGGAATATGACGACATTGCGCGATATCCCCATCGGGGGAAGCGCCAAAGTGGTCAAGCTGTCCGGCGAGGGGGCCATCAAACGCCACATCATGGACATGGGTATCACGAAGGGCGTCGATGTGACGGTGCGCAAGGTGGCGCCTTTGGGCGACCCCATCGAGGTCACTGTTCGCGGGTACGAGCTCTCGCTGCGCAAGAGCGAAGCGGAATGCGTCATGGTCGAGGCTACGGCCTAGGAGCGTCAGAAAGGCCTCCGCATATACCAAGGATGCCACATTGCGTGGCATATTTTTCGACCATGAGTTAACGCAAGGAAACTTAAGTCTCTGAATGCAACGCGGTCAGAGGCTGCACGAAAGAGAGGGTAAACATGCCGGTGGCATGTTTAGTCCCTGGCTAGGAGCAAAGCTTGTCTTTGCGACACGCCTCTGAATGCAACGCAGTCAGAGGCTGCACGAAAGAGAGGGTAAACATGCCGGTGGCATGTTTAGTCCCTGGCTAGGAGCAAAGCTTGTCTTT
>NZ_CALUMA010000009.1 GCF_944321625.1 uncultured Slackia sp. | reverse complement strand
CGGCCTGCTGGAAAAACTCGAGAGCCAGGACATCACCGTCCACCAGACGCGCTGCGCCGTCGTGCGCAACCGCAACGCGCGCTGCATGAAGTGCGCCGAGGTGTGCACCTCGGGCTGCATCTCGTATAACGACAACGAGCTCATCATCTCGCCGGAGAAGTGCATCGGCTGCGGCACCTGCGCTACGGTGTGCCCGACGTGCGCGCTCGAGGCGCACAATCCCAACGACGCCGAGCTGCAGGCGCGCTGCCTGGCGGCCGCCAAGGCCAACGACGGCGTGCTCGTCGTTGCCTGCCAGGAGATCTGCGACGCGGCGGACGGCCTGTACGATCCCGAGAAGGTGGTCCCGGTGACGTGCCTGGGCCGCGTGGAGGAGACGCTCATCACGGCCATGGCGGTGGCGGGCGCGAGCAAGGTCGTGCTCGTCACGGGCAAGTGCGCCGAGTGCCCCCATGTCACCGGCCTGCACATGGCCGAGCAGGTGGCCGAGACGGCGAACACCCTGCTCCAGACCTGGAACAACTCCTGCGAGACCGTCATCTCCGAGAAGTTCCCGAAGAGCGTGCGCCAGGAGGGCAAGGCGGCCTACGACCACAACCGCCGCGAGTTCTTCACTGGCATGAAAGGCGAGGCGAAGAACGCTGCCGCCACCACGGCCGACTACGCCGTGAAGGAGACGCTCGGCATCGAAGAGAAGCCCGAGTCGCGCTACCTGAAGGTCATGGACGACGGCACGCTGCCGCACTTCATCCCCGACCGTCGCGAGCGCCTGCTCGACAACCTGGCTACGCTCGGCGAGCCGCAGGACATCATGATCGAGACGCGTCTGTGGGGCCATGTCATCATCGATCCGGAGCTGTGCAGCTCCTGCCAGATGTGCGCCACGTTCTGCCCGACGGGCGCCATCTCGAAGTTCGAGGAAGAGGACGGCACGTTCGGCGTGGAACACTTCCCGGGCGACTGCGTGAAATGCCGCTGCTGCACCGACATCTGCCCGGAGCACGCGCTCACGCTCTCCGACGAGGTGTTCGCGGTCGACCTGCTCTCCGGCGCGGTCGAGCGCTACGAGATGAAGCCCATGAAGCACAAGCCGGGCAACCCGCACCAGATTCTCGACAAGATGAAGGACCTCATCGGCATCGACCAGATCTACGAGCGGTAAGGCTTCCAGCTGCTCGCGAGCGGACTGGCGCCCGGCAGAGCGTCTCAATCGATAGCATGACGGTTTTCCCGCTGCCTTCTCCACGAAAATGGTAGCAGGCAGCGGGATTTTGTTTTTCGGAAGGCGTCGATTGGCAATATATTGTCGATGCTTTCCGCGAGTGATTCCATAGCAACAATCTTTCAATTAAGGGCTTCAAGCGTGTTGACTCTCAAATTACTAGAGGGTCCATAATGCTCCGCGGAAGTTGCCAAGCCGCTTGAAGTCGGAATATCGCGGATATGCGAAAGGGGCGATCTGTGATAGCAAAGATGTTGCTCGCCTATCCGACGAAGCGGCATCCCCTTGCCTTTAACAAGGAATCGGGGGGGGGGGCGGTGATTTCAGCGCCCGGGCTTTTTGGGATAGAAACGAGGACTTGCCATGATGTCGCCAGTCCGCAAGGTCGAGCATACGGCGGAGGCGAACGCCGAATGGTCGCGTTTCGCCGTGAGGAATTCTAGTCGATATCGTATTGGCGAAGTAGCAAGCTTGCTTGGCATTACGCCGCAAGCGGTGCGCTATTACGAAGAAGAGGGCATCATTAACCCCGAGCGCAATCCGCTGTCCGGATATCGATACTACAGCGCATGGGATATCAACATGCTCATGCGAATTCGTACCTATCGCCAGCAAGGTTTCTCCATGGAAGAGATTCGGGACGTCATGCGCGAGTTCAATCCGGGTCTTACCGTTTCCTATTTGGGCGAGAAGGCGCAGGCTCTGCATGACACGATTTGCGAGCAAATTGTCTACATGAATCGACTGCGCGACGAGCAGTCCGTGGTGGAGGAAGCGCGTGTCGGTTATCGAAGGTTTGTTGTGACGTACCGGCCGCCCATGCATTTCTTGCAGACGCAGCGCGGGTATAACCTGCTTTCTGAGCATCTTGATTTGTACCGCACATGGATTACAGAGCATGCAGCGTTTGTTCTACCGGGTGGTGTTTTCCAGGGGCCTGGGGCCGATGACGTGGCGTACGGCCTGTTTGTCGACGATGCAAATTTGCGTGACATAGGGTACAAAAACGAAGAGGAAGTAGTGGCAATACCCAGCTTGCTTTGCTTGAGCACGTCCTTTGTTTCAGGGTCTGACGTGGAGCTGAGTTATCAGTCGTTCGATTTTGCACTCGACTATATAGCAGAGAAAGGCTGGCAGGTGGCGGGTAGCCCGGTTAGCCGCATTGCCATGATGGCAAATCAGGAACGCTCGTATCGCAGCTTGCACAGGGTGTGGATTCCTATCAAAGGCGAGGGCATAGAGCCGGACGACAAACGAGACGATGACATGTTGGCGCATTTTGTTGGTAGCG
>NZ_CALUMA010000008.1 GCF_944321625.1 uncultured Slackia sp. | reverse complement strand
CGAAGCGCCCACATGTGATCGAGGGGGCCGCACCCCCTACCGAGGGTCACCCCCGCGGCCAACGCGCCCGCGACGTAACGCTTGGCGCGAGCCACCGCATCCCGCACATCCCGCCCCTCGGCCAGGCCGCACGCAATCGCGCTCGAAAGCGTGCATCCCGTGCCGTGGGTGTTCTCCGTATCGATGCGCTCGCCCAAAAGCCACGCGCACTCCCCGCCGGAATAGAGCAGATCGTCCGCCCTGCCGCCGTCGATGTCGTGCCCGCCCTTGATCAGCACCGCTCCTTTTGTCAGCAGCGCAATCTTGCGCGCCGCGCACTCCATGTCGCCCTTCGTCCCGATGCTCATCCCCGTCAAAGCCTCTGCCTCGGGAATATTCGGCGTCACCACATCCGCCATCGGGAACAGCTCGCTCACGAGCACATCTTTGACCCCTTCGCCCATAAGCGCCGACCCGCTTGTGGCAACCATGACCGGATCGACCACCACGTTCGATGCGCCATGAGCGCGAAGCCCTTCGGCGATGGCCCTCACGAGCGCCGCCGACGACACCATGCCGATCTTCACCGCGTCGGGGAGGATGTCGTCGAACACCGCGTCGATCTGCGCGCGCACGAACTCGGGCGACGAATCGAACACGCCCGCCACGCCTGTAGTGTTCTGGGCCGTGAGCGCCGTGATGGCGGTCTGCGCAAACAGCCCTAGCGCCTCAATGGTCTTGATGTCGGCCTGGATGCCGGCTCCGCCCGAGCTATCCGAGCCCGCAATCGAAAGCACGCTTTTCAGCGAGTAGCCCATTGGCCCTCCTTCCGAACGCCGCCCCTGCCTACACGCATCGGCGGCGATTCATTTCCCATGATGTATGAATCAGCGCAAACTCAAGCGGTCGAGCTTCGATCGCAGGACGCGCGCCGATGCCTTCACGTCATCTGCTGCGAACAGGGCCGACACCACCGCAGCGCCGCTTGCTCCCGTGTCGTCAAGCACCCCTACGGTATCCGCGTTAAGCCCCCCGATGCCCACTACAGGAATGTCCACCGCAGCGCAGATGGCAACGAGTTCCTCACGCGTCACATCCACCGCGTCGGGCTTAGTTGACGTAGGGATGAGCGCCCCGACACCCAGATAGTCGGCTCCGGCCGCCTGAGCCGCCTTCGCTTGCTCCACCGTCTGAGCCGACACGCCCACGATTGCATCCGGCCCCAACGTGCGTCGCGCTTCGGCGCATGCCACGTCGGACTGCCCCACGTGCACGCCGTCAGCGCCCGACGCGAGCGCCGCCTCCACATCGTCGTCGATGACGAACGGCACGCCCGCTTCTCGGCACACCGGCAGAATCGTGCGCGCTAACACCACGATCTCGTCGGTCGAAAGATTCTTCTCGCGCAATTGTACGAATGTCGCACCGCCCGCGATCGCCTGCCGCACGCACTCAGCCAGCGTACGGCCATGAAGCCATGCGCTGTCCGTGACGGCATACAGCCTCATTCCCTCCCGAATGGCGTCCGGAGTCCACGCTCCACGAGACGGTGGAACAAACGGCGCGCCATCACGCGCATGAGGCTTTTCGCCTGCTGCCATGGCTATAGCTCCTCGACCTGGGCGAGCCGCGCCAGATCATCGCCCGAAAGCAGCGAGAGCGCATCCATGAGGTAGGTGCGGAACGTGCCCGTGCCGTCGGCCTCGGTCATGCGCCCTTCCGCCTGCTGGCCGGCGGCGCCCATATGCACCACGGCGGAAAGCGCGGCCTCAAGCGCGTCATCGGCATAGCGCGCCACATACGCGCCGGAAATAGCGGAAAGCATGCAGCCCGATCCCGTGATGCGACCCTGCAGCGGGGTTCCGTTGCTCACGGCGAACGCGCGGTTCGCATCCGCTACGATGTCGATGGGGCCGGTGATAGCCACCACGCATCCCGCCTTAGCGGCAAAGTCGCGCGCGAAGGCGGCGGCGCGGCGTGCCGCATCCATATCGGTCACGGCGTCCTCGGGGTTTACATCCACGCCCTGGGTAGCCGCGGAGGCGCCCGCGATGGCCTTGACCTCGCTCATGTTGCCGCGCACAAGCGTGACCGGCAGTGTGTCAAGCAGTTCGCAAGCGGTCTTGGTGCGCAACGCCGAGGCGCCTGCCCCCACCGGGTCAAGTACGATCGGATGGCCCAGGCTCGCCGCACGAGCCCCGGCCACCTTCATGCCCTCGATGCTGCGCGCGTTCAGCGTGCCGATATTGAGCACCAGTGCGTTGCAGATGGAGGTGATGTCCTCCACGTCGGCAGGTTCGTCGCTCATGATGGGGCTACCGCCTACGGCGAGCACGGCGTTCGCACAGCCCTCGACGGTCACGTAGTTCGTGATGCAGTGAACAAGCGGGGTTGTTTCGCGCACGGATTGGGCGCAGGCGGAAATAGATGCACTGATAGACATGTTTTCTCTCCCTTCGTTGGCATTACCCATGTCAGGTTCTGCGGGTCGGTGCGAAGAAGCACCCTCTCAGCCCGCTTCGGCGAGCTCCCCGTATGTGCGTATGCGATTATAGTCGTTTCATTCGCATCGGATCACCCCGGCCTCAACCCTTCCGGTATGCGGCACATAAACCCACCGGCCCAGTGCGGCCCGCCCACAGCGGTCGAAGCCTGTTCGGTGCGAAGATCGATACAGTCGGTATAAAAACAGCCTTATTGGCTACGGTTTGCGGCGATCGGTATAAAAATCGCCTTATGTGCGGGGCGTTTCGGCGCTGTGCCGAAGTGCATATGGCCACGATTGGAGAATAAATTATTAAAATCCCAGTTCAAAGATTTAGAGTTCCTCCTCTGTCGCTTTTTTTGCATTCGTTCTCGCAGAGAGACAACGCCAATAAAGCGATTTTTATACCCAAGGGGTCAAAACGTAGCCAATAAGGCATTTTTTATACCGGGTTTTTGTCACTGAGCGCGCAGAGCGACAATGCGGGCAAAAACACGAGGGCATCGCCTTCGGCAACCTCGATATGAGCCGCGCGGCCAGTGAATTCGTTGGAAACTCCGCGCGAGGAATCGCAAGCAAGCATGAAGCCCTCAACTTCGTAAAGCAGCCCTCGCTCCGTCACCCGCGCATCGCCGCCCATGGCGCACACCGACACGATGCCTTCAAGCCCGCCGGGCAGGTCGAGCGAAGCGCATGGCGATGGGACCGCGGCGGTATCGACACGTCCCTCCTCCTGGGTCTCATTCGAAACCATGTTCGCAGGAGCAAGCGACCCGGCCTTCCCCGACGACAAGACAGCGACCACATACCCCTCGCCCACCGCAGCGACGCACATGCCCGCGCGAGCGAAATGGACGAGCGTCTGCAGTGTGGCCATGGTCTGGTCGAGCCTACCGCCGAGTGCGCCATATACCGCGGCAGACGGAAAGCCCCGGCGATGCGCCCACATGAGTGCAAGCTCCAAGTCGGTTTCGTCCTTCATCACGGGATGGCGCTCGACCACCGGGGCATCGGGCTCATAGCCCAGCGAGTCGAAATCACCCAGCGCCACATCCGGCATGACGCCCGCGGCTTCAAGGCTGGCGAATCCGCCGTCGGCCGCCACCACGCACGCAAATGCGCCCGCATCATACTCGCGCAGAAAATGCCCCGCGTCGAACGACGCCGACCCGACAATCGCGCAGCATTGAGAGAAATCCATGGATTCGCCTTTCACCAACTCTTCTTCGGTCGGAAAATCCTACACCACCAAGCCCGCCAATGCTACAATATGCCGGCTATGCGGGCCGGACGGTCGCGGGAGGGCAAAGCCCCTCATGAGGAAAGTCCGGGCTTCTTGAGGCAGGATGCCGGCTAACGGCCGGGCGGGGAAACCCGACGGATTAGTGCTGAAGAAACTTAAACTCCCACTGGCGCCCTCAGGCGTTAAGAGAAAAGCTGAGAAGGTGTGGTAAGAGCGCACCAGCACGTTGGTAACAGCGTGGCTTAGGTAAACCCCATCCGAAGCAAGGGCGAATAGGCATGCGATACGGTTGAGCCTCTCCGTGCATGCGGGTAGCCTGCTTGAGGCGTACGGCGACGTGCGTCCTAGATAAATGGCCGTCTTCAAAGACAGAACCCGGCTTACAGGCCCGCTACGGCAAAAGAAAAGCTCCCGAAAGGGAGCTTTTCTTGTTTAATCAATGTCGCCCAGATCGAAGGCGTCGGAGGCGTCTCCGAAGCCGCTCAGGTCCTTCTCCACTGCGGAAGGCTTCACCTGAGCCGGGATGGTGGCTGCAGGCGTCACGGGCGCGGCAGCGCCGGTTGCGGGCATCGCGGGCGCCGTGTAGCTGGGAGCGACCGCTCCGGTGGCGCCGGCGGGCGCAGGCTTATGGACGGGTGCCTGCACGGGACTGGCGAAGCGGGCATGGGCACGCTTCTTGCCGTCGCGCTTGGCAAGCTCGTCCTCGATGTCGTCGAGCTTCTTGTTCGCATCTTCGATGAACGCCTTCAGAGCCTCGGAGTAGCTCTCGCAGGTCTGCTTGTGGGAGCGCTCCAGCTCCTCGATGGCGTCTTCGATCTTGATGCGCTCGGCGTTGGCGCGGTCGACGATATCCTCGGCATCGGCCTCGGCGTTGTCGTGGATGCGCTTGGCCTCGGCGTTGGCCGCGTCGATGACCTCCTGGGCGGAGCGCTGAGCCGTCACGAGCGCGCTGGCGATGGCGGAGGCGTCGCTCTTCTGCTCCTCAAGCTGACGCTCGAGCTCGGCGATGCGGGCATCCTTCTCGTCGTCGGTCGCGGAGGCAGCAGGCTCCTCCTCGGCATCTGCCTGAGCGGCGAGCTCCTCGGGAAGCGCCGGCTCGGCGAAAGCGGCATCCATATCCATGGGCCCATCATCAAGGTAACCGCCCTGGCCCTCGTACTGAGCGAGACGCGCATTCAGCTCGTCAATCTCGGCGTTCAGGTTGTCGATCTCGGCGGCAACATGCTCCAGGAACACGTCCACCTCGTCGACGTCGTACCCCTTGCGGTCGACAGTGAAGCTTTGGTTGTGAATCTCTTCGGAAGTGATAGCCATATCCGCTCCTTATTCCTTTCCTTGCCGACCTAGAGGATGCTCACGATCAGCCGTACTGCAAATTGTAATACAAGCAGGGCCACGATTGGCGAAACGTCAACCATGCCTCCAATAGGCGGGATGAACCGCCTGAACAGGTCAAGATACGGGTCGCAAAGCTTGCCCAAGATGGTGTCGATGTCGCCCACGATGCCGGTCTTCTGGGGAATCCACGACATCAGGACGTACACGAACAGGATCATGCTGTAGACGTCCGCCAGCGTAACGATGAGGTACTGGAGGGCGTACATCCTACATCAGCCCCTGGTCGCGCAGGCGTGCCGCCTCGCCCTCGGTGAGGCCGACGCCGCGCGTGAGCGCGAACACGTGGCCCGACACGCACTCCACGCGCGCGTCGAGCGCGCAGGCGACGCCGAAGCTGAAATCAAGGATGCGCTTGCCCAGCGCTTCGGGGGTGTTGCGCAGCGAAAGCACGGCGACATCGCCCGACTTGAGAATCTTGGCAATGCGCTCGGCCTCGGCATAGCTCTCGGGCTTGATGACCGTGAGAATGCGCGTCGCACGCTGGGTGACGCGAGGCTCCACAACGGGGCTTGCCGCCGGGCCTTGGCTCTGGGGCACCGCGCGGGAATCGCGCAGGGCGCCTGTCTCGCTCGCGGAAGCGGCGCGCGACGGCTGCGTGCTTGTCTCGAACAGGCTGTTCAGACCCGGGGAACGCTGCTCATCGGCGCGCAGAGACGCCAGGTCACGGTTGGGGCGCGTCGCCTGCGGGTCGTCGGAAGGCGTGTACTGCGTATGGGCGCGCACGTCATTCGCCGTCACCAGTTTGGGGAGAGAAGGCGAGAACGAACCCGTCAATGCGGGCTCCTGCGCGTAATCGGCGTTGTCGTCGAACGCGTACTCGCCGAAATCCTCGCTCCCGAAATCATCGTAGCTCGGCGTTTCGCGCACGGGCGTGCGGCGCGAGCGCGCAGGCTGGGCATCGCGGGGGCTGAAACGGTCTTTCAACTCGTCGAAGCTAGGTATCCTCAAATCCATAACGTCAATCCACCTTATCGTAGTCAATCGGGCGCTTAGGCATAGTTTTCGCTGAATATCGCGCGACCGATGCGTACCATGGTAGCGCCTTGGGGTATGGCTTCTCGGTAATCGTCGCTCATTCCCATCGAAAGTTCATGGAGGTCCACGTTTTCGATGCCGCGCTCACGAAGGGCGGCGCGCATTGAATCGCGAAGCTCCGCAAGCCGCTTGAACGTGGCGGCGGCGCGGTCCATATCGCCCTGGGGCGCCATGGTCATGAGCCCGCGCACGCGCACGTGCTCGAGCGCGGCGCAATGCAGGAGCATGTCCAACAAATCGTCGGCTGGAAGGCCCTGCTTGTTCTCCTCCCCGTCATTCACCTCGATGAGCACATCCTGGACAATCCCCTGCTCCGCCGCCAGGCGCTCTATGCGATCGGCGTGGCTTTCCTGGCATAACGAATGGATGAGACAGGCGCGGCCCACGACCATATTGAGCTGACGGGATTGGATGTTGCCGATGAAGTGCCAGCGCTCCTGAGGAAACGCATCGTGCTTGCGTGCGAGCTCCGCAGGGCGATTTTCTCCGAAATCATGCACTCCGGCGGCAATCGCCTCCTCGACGGCATCAATGTCGACCGTCTTGGAGACGCCGATCACGCGCACGGCGTCGCGCGGCCTTCCGCAGGCCTCGCACGCGTCCGCAACCTCGGCGGCAATCGCTTCGTATCTTTCCCTCAACGTCATCGTGACAACTCGCCTCTTTCACAAGACGGCGCGGCGCATGACCGCCTGCGTCGTATATCCAAACGTTCCGGTGACCCTAGCTGCAAGGCGTCGTCTTGATCGCAAACGCCCCATGGCGCCCGCACACGCCCCCGCTGGCGCGATAGGAGAAGAACCGCCGCCCCTCGTCGCATACGGTGCATATGCCCGCGTCGACGATGCGGCTCTCGTCAACGCCGACGCCGCACAGGGAATTTCGCAGCGCCCGCGACAGATCCACATGGCGCGGGTCGGGAACGCAGTCCTCGCCGAATTCACAAGAGAACACTTCGCTGACCTCGGTGCCCACCTCGAAATGACACACCCCGATATGGGGACCGATGTAGACATTGACCTGATCAGCGGAAACGCGGTCGATCTCACGCAGAGTGCGCACTGCGCCCTCGGCGATGCGCGCGACCACGCCCCTCCATCCGGCATGCACCACGGCAAAATGCCCCGATGGAGCCACCATAATCAACGGCGCGCAATCCGCGAAGCACAGCAGCGTCGACACGTTGTCGCAAGCGACCACCACGCCATCGGCCCCGTCCTGCGTCGAGGCGTTCACGGCGGAAGCCTCCTTCGCACTGCGGCACACAGCCACGGTATTCCCGTGGACTTGACGAGGACGAATGCACACATCCTCCGATGCGCCAAACGCATCGAGCACGCGCGACACATTCCGCCTGACGCGTTCCGGATCGTCGTCCACATGACGGCCCAGGTTGAGCGACGCATACGCGCCTTCGCTCACGCCGCCCGTCCTTTCGGTGAACGCGATGCGCACCCCGCATGCTTCATGCAGGCTCTCATCGGTCAGAACAGTGCAGGAGCCGAAACGACCCTCGACAAGCCGAGGGTACGGCAATGCGAGGGTCGTTGCAGCATTCATTTCGCTATGTCCGAGCACGGACGCTACGTCCTATCGGCGACGCAGGAAGTCGGGGATGTACTCCTCGTCAGCGATGCGGGTGGAGGCGGCATTAGCCGACGCGGCAACCGGAGAGGTAGGATGGCTCTGGTTGGACGTGTAGGTGTCGCGGATCGGCGCGGTGGACGCGAACAGATCGTTGCGAGCGCTGTCGAAGTCGATCGTGGACTGCGATGGGCGGGAGAAGCCGGTGGCGATAACGGTGATGCGCACCTGATCGCCCAGAGTCTCGTCGATGATCTGGCCGTAGATGATGTTGGCATCCTCGTCCACGACGGCCTCCATGGCGCGCGCAGCGGCGTCGACCTCGGCAAGCGTGAGATCCGGACCGCCGGCGATGGAGAACAGCACGCGGCTGGCACCCTGAATCTCAGCCTCGAGCAGGTTGGAGTTGATGGCCTGGGTAGCGGCGTCGAGCGCACGGTTCTCGCCGGTGCCGAAGCCGATGCCCATCATGGCCGTGCCGGCGTCCTTCATGACGGCGCGGATGTCGGCGAAGTCGAGGTTGATCAGGCCCGGGATGGTGATCAGGTCGGTCACGCCCTGGATGCCCTGGCGCAGCGTGTCGTCGGCGATGCGGAACGCGTCGAGCATGGAGGTCTTCTTGTCGATGACCTCGAGCAGGCGGTCGTTGGGGATCACGATGAGGGTGTCGACCTTCTGGGAAAGCAGGTCGCAGCCCTGTTCGGCCTGGTTGCGACGTACGCGACCCTCGAAACCAAACGGCTTGGTCACGATGCCCACGGTAAGCGCGCCGATTTCCTCACGCGCGATTTCGGCAACCACGGGAGCAGCACCCGTGCCGGTGCCGCCGCCTTCGCCGGCGGTGACGAACACCATGTCGGCCTCGGCAAGCGCGTCGCGAATCTCGGAACGGGACTCTTCGGCCGCCTGGCAGCCGATTTCGGGATTGGCGCCGGCGCCCAGGCCGCGCGTCAGCTCCTCGCCGATATGGATAACCTTATCGGCGTTGGACTGGAGCAGGGCCTGCTTATCGGTGTTGACGGCGATGAACTCCACGCCCTTGAGACCGGCCTCGACCATGCGGTTGACGGCATTGGTGCCGCCGCCGCCCACGCCTACGACCTTGATGACGGCCAGATGATCTGAACCAATGTTATTAGGCATCGTATCCTCCACACGTGCGTCGTTTATGCTGCGTTTCTCTGCAATCGCATCGGTAGCGTGCAAACTTGCATGCGCTTTCACGAAGAAAGCATGACAGTACTACTTTACACGAACGAGCCGACATTGCAAGGAATTGACCCCGCGTCGGCGCCCATCTTCCGCCGAAGCTACAGAAATTATGCCGCCCGCCACGTGGGACTATCCACCACGCGCACGTTGATATAGGCGACCTTGCCCGGATTGTCAGCGAGCAGTTGAAGGCAGATGCGCTCCTTTTCGCGAATATCCTCGGCCACGCCGAAGTCTATCTCGACCTTGGACTCAAGGGTGAGGCGCGTGCTTTCCGCCGACTGCGCCGACACCGAAACGATCTGATCTTTGAGCTCGGTGGTGAGCCCCGTCACGATGTCGAGCGCGTTCACGATCGACTCGTCGGTGCAATACGCTCCGATTTCAGGGGACACGCCCGTGCCCACGTCCTTGATCGAGAACACGTTCGCAGCGTCCTCGATAATCTTGGGGCTCACGGTCTGCGCTTCCTCGGACCCCTCTTCAGGCACCAGGCAGAGCCACATGCCGTCCGTAGACAGCGCCCAGATCTCGGTGGACGAGCCGTCCTGCGTGGTCACCTGCACCGTCGCACCGATCTGGCGTTCGGTCACGGCGAGGTTGAGCGTGTCGGGGAACACGCGCTGAACGTCCACGTCGGCAACCCACGCATCGCGCATGATGCTCTGCTTGATCGCCCCCGCATCCACACGCAGAAGCGTGGTATCGGAAGGCACGTTGGCAAGCTGGGTCATCTCGTCGGCCGTCAGATGCTCGACGCCCGACACCGTCACCTGCTTGATGTCGAACAAGGGGGAAAGATACACGCCCACCGCCGCAACGGCGAGCACGGCCACAATGGCGAGCACGGCGATCGCCTTCGCCATATGAGCCCGATAGGTTTCCTGCGCACGGCGGCGATGGGTGTCCTGGGCAAGGGACCCCACCTTGACCGTGGACACGCGAGGCGCGGCGCTGCCCAAATCGCGTCGCTGCGCATACGCACGACGGTCGTAGCCGCCCGTACGCGACGGACGACCCGTGCGCGGCACCGACGAACGCGGAGCCGAACGTCGCGCCTGTGGGCGTTGTCTGCTATTGCGCGAAGCCAAGGAAACGCACCTCCGGTACAAGCTCTACTCCGCAGCGCTCTCGCACCGCATCCTGTGCCGCATGGATGAGCGCGAGCACTTCCACCGCGCGCGCCTGCGACCGATTGATGATGAAATTTGCATGCAGCTCGGAAATCTGGGCGCCGCCGCAGGTGGCCCCCTTCAGTCCCGTGCTTTCCACGAGGCGCGCCGCCGATGCACCCTCTGGGTTGCGGAACACGCTCCCGCACGAAGGGTACGACAAGGGCTGCGTCTTGCGGCGCCTCGAACGCGATGACTCCATGCGCGCACGAATCTCTTCGGCGTCGCCGGGCATGCTCGACAGCTCGCATTCAAGCACGATTTCGTCGAACGGCAGCGAGCTCTGGCGATATCCCCATTCAATATCCGCAGCATTGTAGCGACGAAGCCCCGAACCGGGCCGAAGCGTGGTGACAGACACCACGCGGCTTCCCAGGTAGTCGCGGCTCGTGCCGGCGTTCATGCGCAGCGCCCCGCCCAACGTGCCCGGCGTGCCCACCGCGAACTCGAAGCCCTCGCGCGCATGGGCATGGGCCTCGCGCACCACGTGCGATAGGCGGCACGATGCGCCCGCCGAGAACGTGCCGGATTCTTCGTTGTATACGCAGGCCGAGAAACCCGAACCCAGTGTGATGACGGCACCATCGAACCCGTCATCGAATACGAGCAGGTTGCTCCCCTGCCCCACGGCGACCCAGGGCATGCCGGCCTCACGGCACGCATCGGTAGCGCGCACGAGGGCAGAAAGCGAATCGGCACGCACCAGATAGCGTGCCGGCCCGCCGATTCGGTATGTGGTATGGCGGCTCATCGGCTCGTCTTCGAGGACGATGCCCTCGAAATCGCCGGAAAGAGCCCGAACAAGATCAAGCGTCACGACGCGCGTCCTCGCCTTTGCGCACTTCTTCGAGCAACACCGGGCCGAACGTGGTCACATCTCCCGCGCCCATCGTGAACACGAGGTCGCCGGGACGCACCAGGCTCGCCATCGTCGAGATCGCGTCATCTTTCGTCGGCGCGAACACGGCATCGGCAGAAGCGTTGTGCGCCTTGATTGCCTGAACGATGGCGTCTCCGCTCACGCCCTCAATCGGGGCCTCGCCCGCTCCGTACACATCGGCCACGACCACGCAATCCGCGACATCGAAGGCCTCGCCGAATTCGGCGGCAAGGCTTTGGGTGCGCGAATAACGATGGGGCTGGAACAGCACCATGATGCGCTTGAAGTCAAGATCGTTGCCGGCGGCGAGCGTCGCCTTGATCTCTGTGGGATGGTGCGCGTAGTCATCGACCACGGTGATGTCGCATGCATCCCCCACGAGGTCGAACCTGCGGCGCACGCCCGAATAACGCATAAGTCCCGCAGCGGCGGCTTCGACATCCTCGCCCAGCGCATAGATCACGCCCAACACGCCTGCGGCGTTGAGGGCGTTATGGCGGCCGGGATTCTTAGGCAGCGTGCAGGCGACCACACGGCCGTCGGGGAACGCCACGTCGAACAGAGCGGCAACCCCCTTGGTCCGGTAATTCTCCACGCGGATATCGCAGTCGGCATTGAAGCCGTACGTGAACGAGCGCTTGGCGGACGAACGCGCCAGACGAACGAGCTCGGGGTCTTCGCCGTACGCCACCACGGCGCCATCGTCGGGCACCGACCCCATGAACTGGGCGAACGTGGCACGAATCTCATCGATGCCGCCCACGTAGTGATCGAGATGGTCCGCCTCCACATTGGTGACCAAGGCCACATAGGGCGAGAGGTTCAGGAACGACCCATCGCTCTCATCGGCCTCGACCACACAATAGTCGCCCTTGCCGGACGCAGCGTTAGACTGATATGCATCGACGATGCCGCCCACGACGAACGTGGGATCGAGCCCCAGAGCGTCCACCACCGTAGCGAGCATTGAGGACGTGGTGGTCTTGCCGTGCGTGCCCGCAGCGGCGAGCGTCTTCTTGCCCTTGCCCAGCTCAGCGAGCATGCGGGCGCGCTGCCACACCGGAATGCCCATCTCCCGTGCGCGAATCATCTCGGGATTCGTCTCGGGAATAGCGGTCGAAGCCACCGCGACATCGCAGTCCTCGGGCACGTTGGCGGCGTCCTGGCCGATATGCACCGTGACACCCGCCTCCTCAAGCTGGTCGGTATAGCGCGACTTCTTCATATCGGAGCCGCTCACGATATAGCCCAGGTCGGATGCGACGCGGGCGATTCCGCTCATGCCCACACCGCCGACGCCGATGAAATGAAGGCGCTTCGTTTCGGCCATATTCGTGCTCCTTGTCCTCAATAACCTCATGCTTATACGGTAATGTTCGCGACCGGATATTGTAGCCCAGCCGCCCTAGCCGCGTGCGAACCGACACACAACATCCGCCAATGCGGCAGCCGCGTCCTCGGTCTTGAACGCCGCGGCATTGGCGCGCATCTCGTCGCGCACCGTCGCGTCGGTCACCAGGGACATGACCTTTTCGGCGAATTCCTCGGTGTCGAGCGCGTCGTCGGGCATCATATACGCCGCCCCGGCGGCGACGTAGGCTCGCGCGTTGGTGGTCTGGTGATCCGCAGTCGCAAAGGGGAACGGCACCAGCAACGCCGGCAGCCTCAAAGCAGAAATCTCGGCGAGGGAAGTCGCTCCGGCACGCGAGATGACGCAGTCCGCCGCGGCAAGCGTCTCGGCCATGCGGTCCTGATAGGGCATGATATGCCATCGTGCGGATTCCGCATCGGTCAGAGCCAGCCCCTCGAGCGTGGCATCGTATTCTTTCGGCCCCGTGATGTGTACCACATGCAGGCCCTCCACATCCATCAACCGATGCTTGAGAGCCGTGATGGCCTGGTTGATATGGCGTGCCCCGAGGCTTCCGCCGAACACGAGCAGCATCGTAGCATCATCGGGGATGCCAAGCATCGCACGCCCCTCTTCGCGCGTGGCAGAAAGCACCGAGCTGCGCACCGGGTTGCCCGTGACAACCACCTCGCCGGGAATGTCGACCCCTTCCGCCGCGACACCGTAAGTCAATGCGACTGCACGCGCACGTTTCGCCAAAAACTTGTTAGCCATGCCCATGACGGAATTCTGCTCATGCACCACCACGGGCACACCCAGCTTTTCGGCCGCCATGCCCACGGGAATGGACACATATCCGCCAAACCCCACCACGGCGGCGGGACCGAGCTCGCGCATCCAGGAACGAGCGCGCGACGCGGAACGAGCGATTTTCACGCTTGAGGTCACGAGCGTCCATGGCGCCTGACGGTCGAACCCGGCGGCATCGAACGCAGTGAACGGAATGCCCGCGAGCTTCACCAGACGCGCCTCGACGCCTTGGGGCGTTCCGGCGAAATGAACCTCGAAGCCGCGCTCCTGCAGCACTTCAGCAAGCGCCAACGCCGGATTGATATGGCCGGCGGTACCACCGCCAGACAGGACTATCTTCTTCAACGAACATCATCGCCTTCGGTCGTCGTAATACGTTCTATCCCTGCCCGTTCCCAATCGCAAATCACTCGAGCGGGACCGCGAGGAACGCGTCGTCGTATCCATGCCGGACGAACGTCTGGAACCCGGTGCCTCGGATGCGCGGGAATTTCGGTCGCTGCGCCTTCCGGGGCCTGCGCTGCGCAAGGATTCCCCAGAGAGCGCGTCCCTTTCTTGACGGGCCGCGCTTCGGTTTCTTCCGCCTCTCCCGCGCGAGGAGCCTAAGGATGCCACATCGCCTGCGCCCCTCGATCCGGAGCGCCTCGTGCGTCCGCGCCCTTCATTCATATCGTACGAATCGCCAGAAGCGGACGCATCACTTTCGACGCGGAGCACGTTGAGGTTGTTGCGGCGCTGCTCGTAGGGCGTGAGCACATTGGAACCGTAGCTCACCGACATGAGCACGCCCACGATGAGCAGAGACGATATGACCGACGATCCGCCCGATGAGATGAACGGCAGCGGCTTACCCGTAGTCGGAAACAGCCCGGTGGCGCATGCCATATTCAAAAAGGCCTGTCCCACCAGCATGACCGTCAGGCTGCCCGCCAGAATCTTGCCGAACTCATCCGGAGCCTTGGCGGCGATGCGCAGGCCGGCATAGAGAAACGCGATAAACAGGGCGATGACCGCAAGAGCGCCCACCATACCCAGCTCTTCCCCGATGATGGAGAAGATGAAGTCGGTCTCGGCCTCGGGAAGGTAGAGGAACTTCTCACGCGAGTTGCCCAATCCCACGCCGAAAAGGCCGCCTTGCGAGAACGCATAATACGAATGGATCAGCTGGAAGCCCGTGCCGTAGCCGCCCTCGCCGTCGTTCCACGGGTTCAGCCACACCTTCACGCGTTCGGCGCGATACCCCGTGCTCATCGCGACAGCAGCCACGACCACCAGCACCAGCACCACCGGCACCAGCAGCTTCAGGGGAACCTCGCCCAGCCAGGCGACCGCGAACACGCCCATGAGGATGATGATGGCCGAGCCCATGTCCGATTGCGTCTCGTACAGAAACGCGAGCGGCGCCAGCACCAGCACGAAGAACCACACGGCCGCCTGCTTGACGTTCATGGCGCCCTCGTTGAGGTCGCACATGATACGCGCCGCCCCGATGACCAGGATGATCTTGGCAAACTCGGTAGGCTGAAGGCTGAACGGGCCGATGTAGATCCAACGCTGGGCGCCCAGCGCCTCGGTGCCCACCAGAAGCACCGCCACCAGAAGCACGCACGCCAAGCCCCAGAAGATGTAGAACACAGGACCCGAACGCCAGATGTGGTACGGCATGAGCTTCGCGACGATGAGCGCGCCCAATGCGCCGATGCCTACGAAAATCGCCTGCTTGCTCACATAGGAGAGCACGCTTTCCTCGTCGGCAATGGCTTCGACGGTCGACGCCGAGAACACCATGACCAACCCGATGAGCACCAGCAGAATCACCGATACCATGAGCACGACGCGCGGCAGCATGATGTCGGCGGGCACTCCGCGGGCATCGGCCTGGTTGCGCGCCGCCTTTTCGGCGGAACGCGTCCCGTTGCTATGCATGAAAGAAAACGCCAAGGCGGCCGCCTAGCGTTCGGCGCGCTGAGCGCGGAACGCGACGAGATGCTTGAACACGCGGCCGCGATGCTCGAACGAATCGAACTCGTCGAACGACGCGCACGCGGGAGAGAGCACCACGGAATCCCCCGGCTGAGCGATCGAGATGGCCTCGTCAAGGGCGTCTTCCATATGCGCGGTTTGGACATGCGTCAGCGAGCTGCCTTCGAACGCTTTCATGAAGCGCTCGCCCGCGGCGCCGAAGCACACGACCGCACGGCAGGTTTCCTCGGCCGCCTTCACCAGGTCATCCAGCTCGGTGCCCTTGTCGTGACCGCCCAGAAGGAACACGGCGCGCCCCTTGGGATACGCGGAAAGCGCCTTGAGGGTGGCATCTACGTTGGTCGCCTTGGAGTCGTTCACGAAGTTCACGCCATCGATCTGGCCGCACGGCTCGAGGCGATGCTCCAAGGGCCTGAACGAACGCAGACCTTCGCGCACGGCGTCGGCGGAAGCACCCGCCTCCATGGCGGCAGCGGCCGCGCACAGCGCGTTGATCACGTTGTGGTCGCCCTTGATGGCAAGCCCATCGCGATGCACCAGGGAGAACTCCTCTCCCCCGCGACGAAGCGTGAGGATGCCGTTCGCGCAGAACGCCGCCCACGAAGCGCCCGAATCTTCGAGCGACACCTCGCAGACACGGGCACCCGTCTGCCTAATCTGCGGCAGCACTTCCTGGACGCCTTCGTCGTCGACGTTCACGACAGCGAG
The DNA here is from genome assembly GCF_944321625.1 of uncultured Slackia sp. GTDB lineage: Bacteria > Actinomycetota > Coriobacteriia > Coriobacteriales > Eggerthellaceae > Slackia. Next base: position 25,004 of record NZ_CALUMA010000008.1, on the reverse strand, counting down.
GTTGCCCTCGTTCATATTGGCGAATACGCGCGCCTTTGCCTCGGCGTAATTCTCATAGGTCATGTGCCAATACAGGTGATCCGGCGTGATGTTCAGAAGAATGGCCGCCTGGGGCGCGAAGTACTTCATCGAGGCCAGCTGGAACGAGCTGGTCTCGGCCACATACACGTCGCTTTCGCCCTGCGCCACCGCCTCGATGCAGGTGTTGCCAATATTGCCCACGGCCTCCACGCGCTCGTGTGCAGCCTTCAGAATGTGTGTGGTGAGCGTAGTGGTGGTAGTCTTGCCATTGGTGCCGGTCACCGCCACCCAGCGCGAATCTTGAGCGCTTTCACGCCAGGCAAACTCAACCTCGCTGATGATTTCTTCGCTCACATGGGAAGCATTCTCATAGAAACGCGAGAACTGAGAGATGCCGGGGCTTGCGATGCACAGGTCGTAATGGCCCTCGAACGTATACAGATCGAAATACACCTTGGCGCCGCGCGATTCGCAGTATTGCGCGAACTCCAAAGCGCCGTCGTTCTGCTCGCCCGCCGCAATGGTCAGGCTCGCAACGTCTTCACCCAGATGGCGTGCTTCAAGGCAGTAGCGCGCAGCGGCACGCCCGCTTTTACCCAAGCCCAGAATGAGCACATCGCCCAAATTCCTCGCCGCCCTCTTGCGGCCCACAATCATCTCACCAGTCATAATAACCTCCTCATACGGAGAACAAACAGGTCCCCAAAGGCGCACCTTTAGCGCATCGGCTCGCAGCGGGGCGGAAGGGCGGCGGGGAGGACCTCGCGCGCAGTTCCGCAAGAGCCGAACATGCCGTTCCCGGCATGTTCGAGCGAGTCAGGACTGTTTGAGCACGAGGTCCTCCCCGCCGCCCTTCCGCCCCGAACTCGCGAGAGAGGCTTCTACCCCATCATAAGCGGCTGCACGAACCACAGCACGAAGCCGAATGCGGCGAGCACGCCGGACACGATCCAGAAGCGGATGACCACCTTGGTCTCGCTCCAGCCCTTCTTCTCAAAGTGGTGATGCAAAGGTGCCATCAGGAACAGGCGCTTCTTGGTGCGCTTGTAGTACACCACCTGCAGCATGACCGAAATAGCCTCGGCAACAAACAGACCGCCGATGATGATGGAAAAGATCTCGGTCTTGGTCACGATGGCGGCGCAGCCCAGCGCCGTGCCCAGCGCGAGCGAGCCGGTGTCACCCATGAAGATATCAGCGGGATACGTGTTGAACCATAGGAAGCCGACGCAGGCACCCGCGATGGTGGCGCCAAACACGGCCATGGGAAGCATGTCGCAGCGGTACGCGATGGCCGCCATGACCAGCATGACCACCATCACCGTTCCGGCGGCCAAGCCGTCAAGGCCGTCGGTCAGATTGACGGCGTTGCTCATGCCCGCCAGCAAAACGTTGCAGAAGATGAGGTACAGCCAGGGAATCTGGAATCCGTTCTCAAGCCCGCCCACGGGGATGACCGTGGTCAGCACGCCCAGGTCAAGCGTGCACACGAACGGAATCTGCACCGTAGGCTCGATGCCGGCGAAGTTCACCACGGCAAGGATGAACGCGCTTGCGATGAGGAACTGACCGATAAGCTTGCCCTTGGGCGTCAGACCCAGCGAGCGCTCATGAATGACCTTGGACGCATCGTCGAACAGGCCCAGGGCGCCAGTGAGCACCGTCGCCAGAATGGCCGCGATGAACCCGAACGAAGGAGGCACCACCAAAAGCACCGTCACGATGATGGCGATCAGCATGATCACGCCGCCCATCGTGGGCGTGCCCTGTTTCACCAGATGGCTCTGTGGACCGTCGGCGCGAACCTGCTGGCCGATATGCGTGCGCGTGAGGAGCTTGATCCAGGCGGGCATCAGAATCATCGTGATGGCCGCCGCGACCACGAACCCCAGAAACACCAGAAACGTCGGATACGACGAGAACAGACTGCTTATCATGCGCCGACAACCCCCTCAACGACGCGGTCGAGACCCATGAAATGGGACGCCTTCACCAATACGACATCGCCCTCGGAAAGACGGGGCTTCACAGCATCCACCGCCGCCTGGGCGTCGGACACGCTTATCACTTGTTCCGCTGCCATGCCGGCATCGATAGCCCCCTGGGCTATGCGGCCAGCGAGCTCGCCTACGCACACGAGCACATCGACGCCCGCCTGAGCGGCGGCAGTGCCCGTGTCGTAGTGACCGGAATCCGACGCCTGGCCAAGCTCTCCCATGTCGCCCAGCACGGCAATCTTCTTGCCGGCTGCCTTATAGGAGGAAAGCATCTGGAGCGAAGCCTTCATGCTCGCCGGGCTCGCGTTGTATGCATCGTCGAACACGAGCGCGCCGCACGCCGCACGCTTGAGCTGCGCGCGACCCGCCTCGGGTTCAGCCGCCTCAAGCGCAGAAGCCACCTCATCCAGGCTCATGCCGCACGCCAGGCCCACCGCCGCAGCGGCGCAGGCGTTGTCCACATTGTGGATGCCGCGCAGCCCCAGCGTGAGACGCACGGAGGCATCGCCTGCATGCAGCGTGAAGCGAGGATGGCTTTCGTCGTCAAGCTCGACATCGGTCGCATACACGTCGGCGCATGAATCGCTGCCACCGAACAGCGTCACGTTCACGCCGTGCTCCTCGGTGCGCGAATGCGCGCGGATGAAATCGGTGAATTCTCCTTGGGCCTGCAAAAACGCCGTCCCGCCTTCAGGAAGCGCGTCGACGAGCTCCGCCTTGGCGCGAGCGATATTCTCGCGCGTGCCCAGATATTCGAGATGCGACACGCCCACATTAGTGATGACGCCCATATCGGGGCGCGCGGTCTTGCAGATGCGCGCGATCTCGCCGGCGTGGTCCATGCCCATCTCCACGACGAGCATCTCGCAATCCTCGGGCGTGATGAGCACCGTGTAGGGTGCGCCCAGCTGATTGTTGTAATTGCCCTTGGTAGCGTGGGTGCGGAATTTGCTCGACAGCACCTGGCGCACAAGGCCCTTGGTGGTGGTCTTCCCCACCGAGCCCGTGATGCCTACCACGGTTGCCGTCAGCATGGCGCGCCACGCCCGAGCAAGGGCGATGATGGCTTCTTCGCCGTCCTTCACGACGACGATTGCCGCGCCCGTCTCGCGAGCACACGCGGCCTCGTCTTCGCTGGGCACACGGCTCATGAGCGCTACCGCCGCGCCCGAGCGCATGGCCGAAGCGGCGTAATCGTTGCCGTCCACGCGCTCGCCCACGATGGCGACATACGCCCACCCTGGCTCAACCGAACGCGAATCCCAACTCAAACCGCATACCCGCGCTTGAGCGTCGAGAGGGGCAACCGAAAGATCGCCCCCTGTAATGCGTACTATGTCTTGTATCGAAAACTTCATGCGTCTTGCCTTCTAGCATTTCCTCCCGCACCCTTGCAGGGCGAACAAGGTCAGTCCTGAACGATGCCGTAGCGATCGATAGCATCCGCCATTATATCGTGAAACACCTCAGTGGTATTTCGCTCGTAAGGAACCTCGTTCACACCTACAAAACATACCAAGGGCAGCGACGCATCCGGCAAAAATCCCGTGAAATCCAGATTCCAGGACCCCGTGACGTATCCGCCGTGCTCTTCGTCGGCGTACTCCGCGGTGCCCGTCTTGCCGGCAACCCTGTAGCCGTCGATGGCGGCACCCGTGCCGGTACCATCGGTCACAACGGTTTCGAGCATGCTGGTCATCGTGGGAATGGCTTCAGTATTCTCGATGATCTGCTCGGTCTCATACGTCGGCGTCTCGCCCGTCTGGGGTTTCGAGATGAGTAGGTGCGGCGTGCATGCCACGCCGTTGTTGGCGATGGCGCCGTAGAATCGAACCATCTGCAGCGGCGTGACGGAAACGCCCTGGCCAAACGTCAGGTTGTATTTAGCGATGTTGGACCACGTGTCGATTTCCGGCGCGAGATAACCGCCCGCCTCGCCAGGGTAGTCGATGCCCGTCACGTCGTTGAGGCCGTAGGACAAAATCTTGTCGTACAGGGGGCCGAATCCCAGATAATCGCGCACCGCAAGCGTAATGCCCACGTTAGACGATTCGTTTATAATCTCGCGGAACGAGAACACGGCATCGGAACGCTTATGCGAGTCGGACACGGTATAGCCGTCTTCGGCCTCCAGATAGGCCGGGCAGTCAATCTGCACGTCGGGCGTGATGGACGTTTCCTCTAAAAGCGCCATGGCGGAAACCGTCTTGAAGATGGAGCCCGGTTCGAAGGCGTGGGTGACGGCCTTGACGGAATCCGCCCCCTCCTCGATCTTCGACGTGTTTGACGGATTGAGGTACGGCGTCGAGGCCATGGCCAGGATCTCGCCGCTGGATGCGTCCATGAGCACGGCGGATCCGTCGCTGCCTTCAATCTCCTCGACACCCTGGGCAAGCCTGTCCTCAAGGTCTTTCTGCATGTCGATGTCGATGGAAATCACGATGTCCTGACCGTCAACGGCGGGCTCATCCACCTCGGTGCCGTCGGGGATGGGGATGCTGTCGCCGTTCTTGTCAACGCCGCCCGTCTGGAACACGCGCTCGCCCGGCGTGCCCGAAAGGATGTCGTCGTAATACAACTCGAGGCCCGTGAGGCCATTGCCGTCCACATCCACCAGACCCACGATCTGGCCTGCGGTTTGCCCATAGGGGTACACACGCTTGGTGTCTTCGAGGAAATAAACGCCAGCCAGCGCCTTCTCGCGCAGCGCATCGGCCTTCTCCATGTCGGCCTGGCGCTTCACGTAGACGAAGGTGGTGTCCTGCGTAAGGTAATCCGTGTAATCCTCGGCCTTTCCGCCCAGCGTTTCCGCAAGAGCGTTCGCAGTGCCGTTCACGTCGGTGATCTCTTTAGGGTTGACGTAGACCGTAGCAGCCTCCACGCTGGTCGCAAGCACGTTGCCGTTGCGGTCATAGATGGTTCCGCGTCGCGCGGGAATGTCGATGCTCAGCGTGCGCGAGGCGGCGGCGGCATCGCTGTATTCGGCAGCCTTGATGACCTGCAGATACACAAGGCGGCCCGCCCATACCAGGGCGAGCCCCAGGAAGATGACCAGAAGCCACGCTAATCTGTTAGAAGGAATGCCCGGCCCCTGAGGGACCGCGTTGCCGTTTCGAGGCGCTCGCATGAAAGACGCCTAGCCTGCGTTCTCGATGGCCGAAAGGCTGCCAGAAAGAGAGAGATTGCCCTGCGCATCAGTGGCCACCACGTCAGGCGAAAGCGAAACCACGGTGGTTTCCGCAGGCGCCGCCATGCCAAGGCTCGTGGCCTCAAGCTTAATGTGCGTGGAGTTGGAGAGCTGGCTCTGCATGACTTCCAGATCGTTGCCGGCGGTGCGCGCCGTCTCGATCTGGCTGGAGAGCTCACTGGTCGCAATCGAGGTGTTCACACTCATGGCGGAAAGCCCCACGCGCACGCAGGCGATAACAGCGATGACGATGGCCACAGCCACCACCACGCGAGCGATGGTCATGATAGAAGCGGGAAGCTCGACTACATCCGAGTGAGCGCGGCGTCCCGGAATGACCCCGAATTCGGGCTCGGACTCGGGGCGGTATGCAGGCGCGGCGCTTCCGTAGAGATATGCGGAACGGGAGGATCCGACATATGCACGGCTCGAAGCGCGAGAAGTCTCCGACCGGGAAGCACGGTAGGAACGTTCGTTTCTCATACCGGCCTCCTTTCTGTGAATAAGCTGCGTTTCGGTCGGTCTTTCTTCGGCGGGGCAAACCCCGCGGGTTAACGTTTCAGTTTTTGCGCCACGCGTAGCTTTGCGCTGCGGGCGCGCGCGTTGCGTTCCACCTCTTCTTCGGTGGGAAGAATAGGCTTACGCGTGACCACCTTGAGCACCGGATTGGCGTGACACACGCAAATCGGCAGATCAGGCGGACAGGTGCACGTACGTGCATGCTCCGCGAAGGCCTCCTTCACGATGCGGTCTTCCAGCGAGTGATAGCTAATCACCAGGATGCGCCCGCCGGGATTGAGCCAGCGTATGGCGGCGTCAAGTCCGCGTCTGAGCACATCAAGTTCGCCGTTCACCTCGATGCGGAGCGCCTGGAAGGTGCGCTTCGCCGGGTGCCCTCCTGCACGGCGCGCAGAAGCGGGAATGGCGGCTTTGATGATGTCCACCAGCTCGCCCGTTCTTTCGATGGGCTTGCGTTCCCGCGCCTCGACGATGAACTGAGCGATTCGGCTCGCCCATCGCTCGTCGGAGTTGTCGCGGATGATCCGGGTGAGCTCTGCTGCGTCTAGGGTGTTGATGAGCTCTGCTGCTGTTGTGGTCTGTTTGCCCGGAGACATCCTCATGTCAAGCGGGGCGTCCTCCTTGAAGGAGAAGCCTCGCTGCGGAAGGTCAATCTGCGGCGAGGACATTCCCAGGTCGAACAAGAATACGTCCACCCCGGGAACCTCCGCCTGCAAGAGCAGTTCGTCCATGTCGCCGAAGTTGCCGCGGAGAAGCTCGATCCTGGGTGGTGTGGTTAAGTTGAGCGATTCCAGGCGAGCTCCCGCGGCCGCTAGAGCCATATCATCCTGATCGATGTCGATCAGGATGCCGTCAGGTCCCAGCATTTTGGCTACTTCGGACGAATGTCCTGCCCCGCCGAGCGTTGCATCCACGAACGTGTGCTGGGTTTCTAGGTGTGATTGTTCGAGGCACTCGGCGAGCAGAACAGGTATATGTCGGTATTGGGTTGTCATGAACACTCCTCGCCAGGCTTACCCAAACAGCAATGCGTCGAGATCGATGCTGCTCTGGTAATCCTCCCAGCGCTGCGTGTCCCACACTTCGATATGGTTGCTGTTGCCGATGAGCGTCACGTCTTTATCGATGCCCACCTTTTCACGCTGCTCTTTCGAAAGCGTGATACGCCCTGCGGCGTCGATGGTGCCCGGCATAGACAGCGAGTTGATTGCGAGCTCCAGGCTCACGTGCGAGGGCTCATTGGGATCGTATCCGCCGCGCTTTTCGAACAGCGACTCTTTCCACTTTTTGAACTCCTCGTGCGTATACACCAGCAGCTTGCCAGCTTTGGTGTTGCTCAGCACGACCATATCGGTGCCTTCCGGCAAAGATTTGCGAAATTGGGCAGGCAGAGACAGACGTCCCTTGGCGTCAACCTTGTAACGGTATTGGCCGAAGAGGTCGTTCAACCCCTGGCTCCTTCCTTTCCCACATCTCAACCGGTGACGCCATTATATCCCACTTTCTCCCACCATATTGGAAAAATCCCCCACTTTCAATCTACTATTGCCCCACCGCATCCTAAAACGCGCCAAAACAAAGCCGCCGCTTCCATATCCGGCGCATAAAAAAGAGACGGCACAAGATGTAGTGCCGTCCCCTGAATTCAAGTTTGTGAGGGAAATATGTTGTGGGCGGGATAAAGGGAACTCATCCAGACGCGAAACGTATTGCAGGTGGGAGATTCACCCACGGGTGGAATGCGCTCCGGGAGAATCGTTTTGTCAGTTTTGGCGAGTATGTAACCCACCCCAGCCCCAAATTCTGCCGCCGCGTCAGTTTTGCTGAGTATGTAATCCATCTTGAATAAAAATCTGATGATTTAGCAAGCCGAATTTCATTCAGGCCCTGCTTTCCCGCCGAAAACAAGGCCCAAGATGCCAGAATGCCCATCAAACACCGAATTTTTTCCTCGGAATGGATTACATACTCGGCAAAACTGACGAAACCGCGTAAAAGCATGTAAAAACGGATTGCATACTCAAAATAATTGCCAAACTTGCTACTTGGCCTCACTCTTTTCGTCTGCCGGACGGTGAAGCGCGACTTCCACAACGCACAATACTGCAGCGGCAATCAGGCACACAATGTGCACCAGCCAGCACAGATTGTCATTGACCGTGGGATGGGTAGTCCAGTCGGCAAAATTCACATGCATATGGAAATCGAATGAGGCGAAGGCCCCGTAGAAAAGCACATTCACCAATCCACCGCCGACAAACACCCACGCCCCGAACACTGCTATTGCCGCAGCAAGGCGAAACGGCAGCGCAGTACGCATGTATCGTAGGGAGAGAAACGTCGTCCACACCGGCACGAGCATCACCACAGCAATTAGATCCATGCGCAAAGCTTCTTCAAGCATTTTCCCGTCGTGCAGGCAGGTGGCTTACACCCAGAACATCAACAAGATTGACACTGCGGAAAGGTAGATGAGCCCCTTGTGTCGTGCGAGAGCATCCGCATCCGAGCGCCTCGCCGCCCACGCCAACACGAACGGCAACGCCACAATGCACACGCCGAACAGCAATCCCACGAAGGACAGGCTGAAATTCTGCAATCCAACCCATCCGTAGCGCCCGTACTCCACCAACATCAAGAGGTTCGCGCAAAGGTATGCCGAACAGAATGCTACCATGCCGCGCTCTGATTTCACCAACACAGGCACGTGCGTGAACGACGCTAGCAATAGGCACCCTGCAACAGCCCGTGCGATGTCGTAAGGAAACGGACCTAAAGGACTCTTTGTCGTGGCCGCTCCCATGATGACAAACAGATAAATCACGCTCCATACAATGAGCCACGCCAGGCGCACCTTATGATGCGTCTCCACCTCGCGCTCCATTCGGCGCTGGCGCTCGTCATCGCTCGCCGTGACCAACTCTTGCTCGCTCACGTCCAACGCCTCGCACAACGGCGTGATTTGCGTGATGTCGGGGTACGACACGCCGCGCTCCCACTTGCTCACGGCCGATTCGGTAACGTAAAGCTTCTGGGCGAGGTCGCGCTGTGAGAGTCCCTTTGCCTGCCGCTTCTCTTTTATATAGCCGCCGAATACCTGCTTGCTCTCCATGATGAGCCTCCTATTGTCCTCGACGATAAGACCGCATATGAGCGAAAAGCGCAACCGCGAAGCATAGGACGACGGTGACGGCAAGCGTCACGACGCTACCTTCAAGTCCCATAGCGCCGCCGGAAATCCATGCCGGACCGCCGATGGTTGCTCCGAACACGCTTGGATAATCGTTAGCCAGCATCACCGCGCCAAAGCCAATGCCGCCTAGTGCGTTCCACGCCGCATGCATCGCAATAGGTGCGGCGAGGCTTCCCGTGACAATACGCACTACCGTCAAAAGCACGCTCGCTGCCGCAATCTGCAGCACGGCAATCGGCCCACACACAAATGCACCAGGATGAAATGCGATGAATACTAACGTGGTTATGACGGTAGCCGCCACCACTCCACCGCCACGCGAAATTGCATCGAACGCATAGCCGCGCACGAGAATCTCCTGGAACGTCGCGTTTATGGCACATGCGACAATCCATACGGGAAGCGCAAGCACATCCGCAGGAACTCCCAAGGTTGCAACCCCTAAAGCAGCGAGCGCTCCGAACGCGAGCGCAAACCATAAAGCACCGCCCAGCAATCCGCCCACAAAGGCACCCACATGACGAAAAACGCTGTCGAACGCAAAACGAAAACCAACACTCTCACCACGATCACGATAAGCAATCTCCTCCGAAGCAGGGCCCATCCCCTTGCCCGCGCTTCGCCGCAACTCGGACGCATCGCAACCGAAACGCCCTAAAGCAAACGGACACACGGTTGCAGGAATGACGACAGTAGCTAACGATTCAACCTCGAGCGCCAATCGCAACGAAGCCGGATTATCTGAGAAAGAATTGACCAAAATTGGGTTGAAAACACCCGTCAACACCACCAAAGCAACAATCCATAGCGCGAAAAACGCCGCAGCCGCACCAAGAGGATGGCGGTCTCCCCACTTTTCTCCCACCGTACGACCTTTACGGTTAACGCTTGCCACCATTCCCATCATTTCAACCCCCTCACATGCCCAACGTAAGCTACGCATCGACTGCAACGGCAGCATGCGTGTCGCCTGAAACTCTCCGCGGCAACCGCATCCAGCCATTTATCGAGACCGGTACGACTCTCGCCTCCTTACGCCACGGATTCTTACGCGTCGGCATCACCTGCGTCAATGAAAACGCCCTCGACTGTCAAGCCAGGGCGTTTGAACAGGAATTATGATTGAGAAAAAATCAAGAACATCAGCGCTTGCGCGCCCTCGGATGCGCCGCCAAATACTCTTGACGAATATGAGCGCGGCTTACGTGGGTGTAAATCTGGGTGGTGGAAATATCAGAATGTCCCAAGATTTCCTGGATGGCGCGCAAATCCGCCCCACCCTCCAGCATGTGCGTGGCGAACGAGTGACGCAGCGTATGCGGATGCAGGTCTTTGATTCCCACCGCAAGCCCTGCGTCGCGCACCACGGCATGCACGCTCTGGCGCGAAATACAACCGCCGCGCGCATTGAGAAACACCGCTAGGCACGTACGCTTCGCCTTCGCAGCCAGCTTCGGCCGCCCCGCGTCCATATATGCCGCAAGTGCCGCCTCGGCCATACCGCCAATAGGAACCGCGCGCTCGCGCGACCCCTTGCCCATCACGCGCAGCAGCCCTTCGTCCAAAAACACGTCGGACGCGTCAAGCCCGCAAAGCTCACTCACACGCAGGCCGCACCCGTAGAGCACCTCGAGCATGGCCCGATCGCGCAGCCCCAAAGGCCCGTCGCGAAACGGCTGTGAAAGCAGCGCATCGGCCTGCTCCACCGTGATGGCATCGGGTAGACGCTCGGGAATCTTGGGCAGCGGCACCAAATCGGCAGGGTTCGCCTGGCAATACTCCTCACGCACGAGGAATTTGCTGAACCCCTTGACCGCCGCCATATGCCGCTCGACGCTCGACGGCGCATAGCCTCGATGCTTCAGGTCGGCGGCGTATGCCTCCACGTTCGCATGCGTCACCTCAGCGATATTCCCCACCCCGTGCTCGCTCAGGAACACGAGATAGTCCTCCAAATCGTCCGCATACGAGCGCAGCGTGGCGCGCGACGCCCCGCGTTCCACCGAAAGGTGCGACAGGTATTCGTCGCGCAAAGGAGTCAGGCCCGCCACACGCGAACCCGCCTCGTCAAACGTCTTTCTGAGCGTAGCGCGCGTCATGCGGTACGCGACCCATGCGCCTTGCACGCCGCTTCCACGAACGAGACGAACAGCGGATGCGGACGCGTGGGACGGCTCTTGAACTCGGGATGAGCCTGGCTGGCCACGAACCACGGGTGCTCGCTCTCGGGAAGCTCCACCATCTCCACCAAGCGGTCGTCGGGCGACGTGCCGGAAATCACGAGTCCCGCATCCTGCAGCGTACGGCGATAGACGTTGGACACCTCGTAGCGATGGCGATGCCGCTCGTAGATGATCTCATCCCCATATATTTGTCGCGCGCGCGTGCCTTGTGCGAGCTTACAGGGATACGCGCCCAGGCGCATGATGCCGCCCTTGTCGTCGATATCCTCCTGGTCAGGCATGAGCGACACCACCTGATGCTCCGCGTTCTGATCGAACTCGGAGGAGGTGGCACCCTCGAGGCCTGCCACGTCGCGCGCGAATTCGCACACGGCCGCCTGCAGCCCCAGGCAGATGCCGAAGAACGGCACCTCGTGCGTGCGGGCGTAGCGCACCGCGGCAATCTTGCCCTCGAAGGCGCGCTGACCGAAACCGCCCGGCACCAGAATGCCATCCATCTCGCCCAGGAGCTCCTCGGCCGTCTCGTCGGTCACACGCTCGGCGTCGATCAAGTGCAGCTTTGCGTTCACGCCGTTGGCCACGCCCGCATGGTGCAGCGCCTCGATGATGGAGAGATAGGCATCGGGCAGGCTCACGTATTTGCCCACCACGGCGATATCCACCTGACCCTCGCGGCTCTTCTCGGCAGAGAGGAACGCACGCAGCGGCGAGAGGTCGATGTCGTGCGCCTCGAGGCCCAGCTTGTCCAGCACCTTGAGGTCGAATTCCTGGTCATAGAGCCCCAAAGGCACCTCGTAGAGGCTGGGGCTGTCCACGCACGCCAGCACGTCGGTAGGCGCAACGTCGCAGAACAGCGCGATTTTCTCGCGCACGCTGGACGAAACCTCGTGGTCGCTGCGACACACGATGAAATCGGGCTGCACGCCCATGGAACGCAGCTCCTTCACGCTGTGCTGCGTGGGCTTGGTCTTCACCTCGTGCGCGGCGGCGATGTAGGGCACGAGCGTCACGTGCACGAACAGCACATCGCCCGCCGGGCGCTCTTTTTTGAACTGACGCGCGGCCTCGATGAACGGCTGGCCCTCGATGTCGCCGATGGTGCCGCCTATCTCGGTGATCACGATGTCGGCGCCCGTGGTTTCGGCGATGCGGCGCAGACGTTCCTTGATGGCGTTGGTCACATGCGGGATCACCTGCACCGTGCCGCCCAGAAAATCGCCACGGCGTTCCTTGGCGATCAGGCTCTGATAAACGGAGCCCTGCGTGAAGTTCGATTCGCGCGTAAGGTTCTCGTCGATGAAGCGCTCGTAATGACCCAGGTCAAGGTCACCCTCATGGCCGTCCTCGGTTACGAATACCTCGCCGTGCTGGAACGGGCTCATCGTGCCCGGATCCACGTTGAGGTACGGATCCATCTTCTGCATGGTCACCTTGTAGCCGCGCGCCTTGAGCAGATGCCCCAGCGATGCGGCAGTGATGCCCTTGCCCAGCGACGAAACCACGCCGCCCGTCACGAAGATGTGTTTAGCCATGGACGCTCCTTCAATCGTGAGATAACACGTTCGATGGCCCGCGCGACACGCACGACCGCCAAACGCTTCGGTGCATAAAAAAACGCCTCTGAGCCTGCGCGGCTCTTCGACGTTTCATCATTGTATCTCACGACGCGGCGCTCGCTTCAAGCGCTTTGCGAATTAACACAGGAGAAACCGCCGCGTGCGCCGTGCGCTAGGCTATAATCCCTCTGTTCAGCATACGCCCAAAGATGGAACGCCCAAATCGAGGCATCCGTCTTTCACATGAGAAGGGGGCCGCCATACCCATGCGCATCGGATTCGACAACGACAAGTACATCGCCCTGCAGGCAGAGCACATCCGCGAACGCATTGGACAGTTCGGCGGCAAGCTGTACCTGGAGTTCGGCGGCAAGCTGTTCGACGACCATCACGCCTCGCGCGTGCTGCCCGGCTTCCAGCCCGACAGCAAGATTCGCATGCTCAAGCAGTTCGCCGACGACGTTGAGATCATCGTGGCCATCAACGCCAACGATATCGAGAAGAACAAGGTCCGCGGCGACTTGGGCATCACCTACGATGAGGATGCCCTGCGCCTTCTGGACATCTTCGCCAACATGGGCTTTGCCACCGCGGGCGTAGTGATCACCCGCTACCAAGACCAGCCCTCCGCTAAGGCGTTCCGTCGCAAGCTGGATTCGCTGGGCGTGAAGAGCTACCTGCACTACCCCATTGCCGGCTATCCCAACGACATGAGCACCATCGTGAGCGACGAGGGCTTCGGCAAGAACGACTTCGTGGAAACCACCCGCCCGCTCGTGGTGGTCACCGCGCCCGGCCCCGGCTCGGGCAAGATGGCCACCTGCCTCTCGCCGCGCTATCACGAGCACAAGCGCGGCGTGGAGGCCGGCTACGCGAAGTACGAGACCTTCCCCGTATGGAACCTGCCGCTCAAGCACCCCGTGAACATCGCGTACGAGGCCGCAACGGTTGATCTGGACGATGCCAACGCCATCGATCCCTTCCATCTGGAGGCCTACGGCGAGACCACGGTGAACTACAACCGCGACATCGAGATCTTCCCCGTGCTCAAGACCATGCTCGACCGTATCCTTGGCACGTGCCCCTACAAATCGCCCACCGATATGGGCGTGAACATGGCCGGCCTCGCCATCTGCGACGATGACGCCTGCCGCGATGCCGCCAAGATGGAAATCGTGCGCCGCTACTTCCAGGCGGCCGTGGATGCGCGCCGCACCGGCGTGGGCCAGGAGTTCGTCGAGCGCTTGGAGCTGCTCATGAACCAGGCGGGTGTGGATTCCAACTTCTCCCCCGCGCGCAAGGCAGCCCTTCTGAAGGAGGAGGCCACCGGCGCCCCCGCGGGAGCCATGGTCCTGCCCGACGGCCGCGTGGTCACGGGCAAGACGTCCAACCTGCTGGGCGCGGCATCGTCGCTTCTGATGAACGCGCTCAAGGGCGTGGCCAATGTGGACGAGGACCTGTTCGTCATCAGTGACGAGGTGATTGAGCCTATCTGCCGCCTGAAGACCGGCACGCTGCACGCCAACAACCCGCGCCTGCATTCCGACGAGACGCTGCTGGCGCTTTCGGTGAGCTCGGCGACCGACCCCATGGCGAAGGCGCTGATCGATAGCGCCGATAAGCTGCATGGGTGCGATGCGTTCTTTAGTGTGATTATTTCTGAGACGGATGAGAAGCTGTATCGCACTTTGGGGATTAATGTTTGCTGTGAGCCCAAGTATGAGAAGCGGAGGTTTTTCCACAAGTAGGCCCTCCGGGGGCAAAGGGGGAAGGGGCGAGGATGTTTCCTCGCCCCTTCCCCCTTTGGAACCCCTATCCCCACTCCTCGCACCAGCTCTTGAGGGAAACCGGAGATTGGGGCTTTGTTGCCCACTCTGGCGGCCATCGCTTTCGCTCGGCCGCGGTTCGCAGTGGCGACATTGCTGCTGCGTTTCCAGGTTTTCACAGTCTCTTGGGCGGGCATCGCTTTGCTCGCCCTCGGTTCGAGACACTTTAAGAACTCGAAACACCACCAAGTGTCTCGAGCCTTTTTGGTGCGCGCTTCGCGCGGCGGAATTCGCTTCGCTTTTCCGCAATTTGCGAGAGACGTCAACGCCAAACGCACAAACTCCTGCGATCAAACTCAACAGCAAGGCCCGCCCTCATGCTTCTTATCAATACGAAGGCGGGCCTTGATTTTGCGACTCACCAAGAACGCGTTTTTCTCGCTTGCGTTAGTCTGCGGTGTCCTTGAAGAAGGTTTCGGAGATGGCGTTGTAGAAGCCTTCGTTCTTATGGCGCAGCAGGATGGTGGGGTTGTGCGACTTGCGCACCAGCACGCGGTCGATGGGCTCGTCGAGGCTAATGAACTCGCCGTCTACGAAGTAGCTGGCTTCGCGGCTTTCGGGGTTGCGGGACAGGTCGATCTCGACGATATCGTTCGGGTCGGTGACCACGGTGCGGGAAAGCAGCGAATGCGGCGCCAGCGGCACCACGATCAGACCCTTGAAGTCGGGGGCGACGAGCGGGCCGCCCGCGGAAAGCGCATAGGCGGTAGAGCCCGTAGCGGAAGACACCACCAGGCCGTCGCCGCGCATATCCACGATATGGTTGCCCGAAATGTCCAAACCGAAATCGATGATGCGACCCAGCGCACCGCGCGTGACCGAGAACTCGTTCAGCGCGAAGCGGCTTGCCACCACGTTGCCCTCGGAAATGAGGTCCACGTGGAGGCTGGCGCGCTCTTCGCGCGTCACATCGCCAGCGAGCGCGGCCGCCACGATGGGAACCACGCCGTCCTCGCTCGAGTTGACCAGGAATCCAAGATGACCGAAATTGATGCCCAGAATAGGCACGCGCGACTTGCCCACCAGGCGTGCCGCACGCAGAATCGTGCCGTCGCCGCCCAGGGACACCACCATGTCGAAGGCCGACATATCGATATCGGCGCTGGTGCCCTGGATTGACTCGATGGACAGAGGCATGGAATCGAGCTCCTGATGCCCCACTCCCTGCGAATCCAGATAGGTCGCCAGCAGCATCGACGCATCGATTGCCGCCGCGTTGGAGTTGTTGCGGATAATCAGGATGTTCATGATACCTCGTTTCAAAAGACGTCATCAGACGCTACTATGGCGATAACTTTTGCATTATACCCAAACCCGGAAAGCGTAGTATGAGCGGAGACCACATTTCCACATCAGAGGAGAAGCGCACTGCGCAACGCGTCCAGCCCGAACCCTCTGCCGATGCGTCCGCCATCGGAGGTTCGGCCGCTCTCATCAGCTTCTTCGTGATCATATCCCGCATTACGGGCTTCGTGCGCACGTGGGCGATGGCATTCGCGCTGGGATCCACCATGCTCGCAAGCTCCTACCAGGTGGCTAACAACCTGCCCAACATGCTCTACGAAATGGTGATCGGCGGCATGCTGGTGACCGCGTTCCTCCCGGTATACATGTCGGTCAAGAACAAGCTGGGAGAACGCGGCGGAAATGAATATGCCAGCAACCTGCTGAGCCTGGTGATCATCATCCTGGGGCTCGTGGCGCTTGCGTGCACCGTGTTCGCGCCTGCGCTCATCTACACGCAAAGCTTCATGAACGACCAGGGCACCATGGGCGACGCGGTGTTCTTCTTCCGTTTCTTTGCAATGCAGATCGTGTTCTACGGCGTATCCACCATCGTGAGCGGCCTTCTCAACGCTTCGCGCGATTATCTGTGGAGCAGCGCGGCACCCATCTTCAACAACGTCATCGTTGCCGCCACCTTCATTCTCTATGCGTTCGTCGCGCCCGGCGACCCCGAGCTTGCCAAGCTCATCATAGCCATCGGCAACCCCTTGGGCGTATTCATCCAGATGGCCATCCAGATTCCGGCGCTCAAGCGCAACGGCATCAAGCTGCGCCCGCACGTGAACCTGCATGACCCTGCCTTGCGCGAGACGCTCTCCATCGGCGTTCCCGCGGTCATCGTCATGGTGGCGGGCCTTATCATCGTGTCAGTCCAGAACGCGGCGGCATACGCCTATCTGGACAACGGCCCCTCTATCATCGCCTACGCGCGCCTGTGGTTCACCCTCCCCTACGCGTTCCTCACCGTGCCCATCACCACCACGCTATTCACCGAGATTTCGGACATGCAGACACGCGGCGACATGGATGGCTTCAAGGGTGCCGTGGTGTCGGGCAGCAACCAGATTCTGTTCTTCATGATTCCGTTCATGTTGTATCTCATCGTGTTCGCCGAGCCGCTTGTCACGCTGTACCACATCGGCGCCTTCACCCAAGAGAACATCTCGCAGATTGCGATCTATCTCATCGCGCTGGCCACATCGCTTCCCGTATACGGCGTGAACACCTACATGCAGAAGACGTTTTCGGCGCTACGCAGCATGAAACAGTACGCCGTCATGATGGTGGTTTCCGCCGCCATACAGATTGCGTTCATCGCCGTTTTCCTCGCTCAGGCGGCCACGCTCAATCCCATGATCGGCATGGCAAGCGTCGCCTTCAGCGAAACGGTGTACTACCTCGTGCTCGACGTCGCGTGCTTCGTGTTCCTGCGCGCGAAACTCGGCAGGCTCGGCCTGGGCAGCGTGGCGAAGGCGATCGTCCTCTCGCTTGCCCTGGGCGTGCTAGGCGCCGGCATCGGAGCAGGCGTCTCCTGGGCTCTCCAAGCCACCGTCGCGCCTTCCGACGGCTCGATAATCCATGCCCTGATGCGCATCATATGCGGCGGCATCATTGCCCTTATTGTCACATTCGGGCTCGCCGTGAAGCTCCGCTTGCCCGAGGCATCGTTCCTTCTGAATATCGCGAACCGCGTCATGGGCAAACTGAGCCGTGGCAAACCTGCGGAACAAACCGAATCTGACCTTTCCGCCAGTCCCACCGATGCGTGGCGCGAGGGCGAGCAGGCATCTGCGCCGGAAGACGACTGGCGGAATGACGCATGCACGCCCCCGACCGACAACGCCATGCGCGAGAACACACCAAGGCACTCGACCAATCGCGCAGCCGCATCTGAGCAATGGGATGAGCCATACGGCCACAACGACGGCTCCCATGCCGCCCGTGCTCGCCACGCACAGAAGCAATCGCAAGAACTCGACCGCAAAATCGCCTCGGCACGCCACGCTCGCGGCAACGTGCAAGACAAGACACCGAAACACGCCAAGAGAACAACGAGCCCGAGCGATACGAAAATCGCCCGAGCTCGTCATGCGCGTACCAAATTCGACGATTAACCGTTAGCCCACGGGCCTCCTGTATTCAGGCTCGGTGGTAAGCACCACAGGGCCGTCCTCAGTAATCGCTACGGTCTTCTCGAAATGCGCGCTCGGCTTGCCATCGCGCGTCACTACAAGCCACCCGTCCGACATCTGGCGCGTCTTGCGCGTGCCCATGTTAATCATGGGTTCAATCGCCAGCACCATACCCGCCTCCAAGCGGATGCCGCGATGACGATGGCCATAATTGGGCACGTTGGGTTCCTCGTGCATGTTGCGGCCAATGCCGTGCCCCACATACTCGCGCACCACGCCGTAGCCATGCGCCTCGGCGATAGACTGAACCGCATATCCGATATCGCCCAGATGGTTACCAGGTCGTGCGGCATCGAGCCCTGCCCACATGCATTTTTCCGTCACATCAAGCAGCTTCTGCAGATCGGGAGAAATCTTTCCCACGGGATAGGTCCATGCGTTGTCCCCTACCCAACCGTCCACCGTGGCACCCGTGTCGATGGAGATGATATCGCCTTCTTTGAGAATCACATTGGCCGAAGGGATGCCGTGAACGATTTGCTCGTTGATCGAAGCGCAGATGCTACCAGGAAAACCGCCGTAGCCCTTGAATGCGGGAATGCCTCCTTCGAGTCTGATCAGCTCCTCGGCATACTGGTCGAGTTCAAGTGTGGACACGCCAGGAGCAACCTTCGAACCGACTTCGCGTAAGACCTTTGCCGAAATGCGGCCCGCTTCTTTCATCGCCTCAATTTCAGCCTTGGATTTCCTGATGATCATATCTACAGCTTTCTCGTCATTCCATAGCGCGAAGCACGCACGATAGCTTTTCGCACTTGTCACGCGCGCCATTGTAGCACAGCGCAGGAATCTGCACTCTATTTGTTAGCCTTGTCTAATTGATTGTAAAAAGAAAGACCCGCACTCAGCGGGTCTTTCAAGAAGGTAAGGTCTCGCTTATTCGGCCTTAGTGGCGAAGTCGCGGGAAACGGCGGGGTCGATGGAGATGCCGGGGCCCATGGTGGAAGCCACGGTAATGGACTTGAGGTAACGACCCTTGGCCGCAGAAGGCTTCATGCGCACAATCTCGTCGTACACAGCGCCGTAGTTCTCGGCCAGCTTCTCGGCGGTGAAGCTCACCTTGCCGAGGATGACATGAGCGATGCCGTAGCGGTCGGCACGGTACTCGACCTTGCCGCCCTTGAGGTCGGCGATAGCGGTTGCCACGTCGGGGGTAACGGTGCCCAGCTTGGGGTTGGGCATCAGGCCACGAGGGCCGAGGATCTTGCCCAGACGACCGACCTTGCCCATCATGTTGGGCGTGGCGACGGCAGCGTCGAAGTTCAGGTTGCCGGCCTGAATCTCGGCAACCAGGTCGTCGGAACCGACGATGTCGGCGCCAGCGGCCACGGCAGCCTCAGCGGCAGCGCCCTCGGCGAAGACGGCCACGCGCACGGTCTTGCCGGAGCCGTTGGGCAAGGAAACCATGCCACGGAGCTGCTGGTCGGCCTGACGGGTGTCGATGCCCAGACGGAAGTGGACTTCCACGCTCTCATCGAACTTTGCAGTGGAGATCTCCTTCATGAGCTCGAAGGCCTCCATGGGGGTGTACAGCTTGCCAGCCTCGATCTTCTCGGCAGCAGCCTTCTGGTTCTTGGTGAGTTTCATTGAAATTCCTTTCGTGGTGATGGCGGGCAATGCCCTTCCACTGATTCAGGCTATTTATTCAGCCTTGCCGGCGAGCATAGCGGCGAGCTTCTTGGAAGGCACGTAGGTCTTCTTCATCTCGCGGCCCTCGATGCGCACGCCCATGGAACGGGCGGTGCCGGCAACGATCTCCATGGCGGCCTCGATGTCGTTGGCATTGAGGTCGGGCATCTTGATCTCAGCGATCTCGCGGAGCTGATCCTCGGTCAGCGTGCCCACGAAGCGCAGCTGCGGGATGCCGGAGCCGCTCTTGATGCCGAGCTTCTCCTTGATCAGAACGGCCGCGGGAGGAGTCTTGCAGACGAAGGTGAACGTCTTGTCCTCGTAGACCGTGATCTCGACGGGGATGATGGTGCCGGCCTGGTCCTGCGTGGCGGCGTTGAACGCCTGGCAGAACTGCATGATGTTGACGCCCTGAGCGCCCAGAGCCGGACCTACCGGAGGAGCCGGGTTGGCGGCGCCGGCAGGAATCTGCAGTTTTACGAAACCGCTTACTTTCTTCTCAGCCATTGTTTGCTTTCCTTACCTTCAAATACTTTTTCTCTTACGACCACACCGCATGAGAAGCCCTGTCCACTCAGGCATGCGACGGGTCGAGGATACTCGCGTTAAATCGTAGCGACCTGATCGAACGAAAGCTCGACAGGGGTCTCGCGTCCGAAGATGGAGACCATGACCTTGACCTTGCCGGATTCCGGAGAAACCTCCGAAACGGTGCCGTCGAAGTCCGCCAGAGGACCGCTCGTGACCTTGACGGCCTGCCCCACCTCGAGAGAGGAAGAGGTGACCTTCTTAGGACCGGCGACCGACGTGCGCTTCATGATCTTGTTGAACTCTTCGCGAGTGAGGGGCTCAGGATGGCCCTGGCTGCCCACGAAGCCCGTAACGCCGGGAGTGTTGCGCACTGCAGCCCAGCTGCGATCGTCCATCTCCATACGGACGAGAACGTAGCCGGGGAACACCTTCTTCTCGCTCTCAACGCGACGGCCGCCCTCTTTGATTTCGGTGACCATCTCGGTGGGAATCTCGATACCGAAGACGTTGTTCTCGAGGCCCATAGTCTCGATACGGCTTTCAAGGTTCTTTTTGACCTTGTTCTCATAGCCGGAATACGTGTGGAGCACGTACCATTTTTTTGCCATGCTAGGCTCCTATCCCGGAAAGAGCAACCATCAAAGGCGTGATGATCAGGTTGTCCAGGACGGCGACGAATACGCCGAAAAACACCAGCGCAGCAACGACAACGCCCGTCCAACGAAGCACCTCGGAGCGGCTAGGCCACGTAACGCGCTTCATCTCGGCCTTGACCTCGCGCAGGAACTTGAAGCGCTGCTTCTTAGGCTTGGCAGGCTTCTTTTCCTCTGCCTTCTTGGCGGGCTTGGCGTCGGCGGTCTTGGCCTTGGACTTGAACAAGCCCTTCTTCTCCGAAGCGGCCTCCTCGACGGTGGCCTCTACGGCGTTGGCCTCACGCTCGGCAGCCTGGGCTTTGCGCGCCTGACGCGCAGCAGATGCCTTTGCCCTTTGCGTTTTGGATTTCTTCGCCATGTCCTCTTATCCCTTATGCGGCTCAAACCGCAGAATCGCCTTTGACAAATTTTGACCAAACAGCAAAACAAGCAGCTCGCGTTGAAGCTGCTTGAACAAGCTGGCACGCCAGGAAGGACTCGAACCCTCAACTTGCGGTTTTGGAGACCGCTGCTCTACCAATTGAACTACTGGCGTGTTTACCTTATCTTATCGAGTTTCCTTGTGCAGAGTGTGCTTGCGGCACCACTTGCAGTATTTCTTCATCTCGATGCGATCCGGATTATTCTGCTTGTTCTTTTTGGTCGTGTAGTTACGGCGCTTGCACTCGGTGCACGCCAGAGTGACCAACGTACGCATGAATTCTCCTTCAGAATGATTGATTCGTAGCTTGTCTCGTACACATAGGAGCACTTCCGTGATAAACGGAGCCCGCAGAAGCGGGCTCCGTCATCGAATCACGTCCAGTATCAAGAGTGGTTACTTGATGATCTTGGTCACACGGCCGGAGCCAACGGTGCGGCCACCCTCGCGGATAGCGAAGCGGAGGCCTTCCTCCATAGCGATGGGGTGAATCAGCTCGCCGCGGAGCTCAACGTTGTCGCCAGGCATAACCATCTCGGTGCCCTCGGGCAGGTGGGCAACGCCGGTAACGTCGGTGGTGCGGAAGTAGAACTGCGGACGATAGCCGTCGAAGAACGGGGTGTGGCGGCCGCCCTCTTCCTTGGTCAGGATGTAGACCTGGCCCATGAACTCAGAGTGCGGGGTAACCGAACCCGGCTTGGCCAGAACCTGGCCGCGCACGATGTCCTCGCGCTTGATGCCGCGGAGCAGGCAGCCGATGTTGTCGCCAGCCTGAGCCTCGTCGAGCAGCTTGCGGAACATCTCGATACCGGTGCAGACCGTGTTCTGGGTCTCACGGATACCGACAATCTCCAGCGGATCGTTAACATGCAGAACGCCGCGCTCAACACGACCGGTAGCAACGGTGCCACGGCCGGTGATGGTCATGGTGTCCTCGACAGCCATCAGGAACGGCTTGTCGACGTCGCGCTCGGGGGTGGGGATGTAGGAGTCCACAGCGTCCATGAGCTCCCAGATCTTCTCCTGCCACTCCTTGTCGCCCTCGAGAGCCTTCAGAGCGGAACCGCGGATGACCGGGATGTCGTCTCCGGGGAACTCGTACTCGGTGAGCAGCTCACGGGTCTCCATCTCGACGAGCTCGATGAGCTCCTCGTCGTCAACCATGTCGCACTTGTTCAGGAAGACGATGATGTAGGGCACGCCGACCTGACGAGCGAGCAGGATGTGCTCGCGGGTCTGAGCCATGGGGCCGTCGGTAGCGGCGATAACCAGGATAGCGCCGTCCATCTGGGCAGCACCGGTGATCATGTTCTTGACGTAGTCGGCGTGGCCGGGGCAGTCAACATGAGCGTAGTGACGAGCGTCGGTCTCGTACTCGATTTGAGCGATAGAAATGGTAATGCCGCGCTCACGCTCTTCAGGAGCCTTGTCGATCTGATCGAAGGCGGTGAAGTCAGCATGGGCGGTGCCATGGGACCCGTCGTTCTCGGACAGGGTCTTGGAGATAGCAGCCGTCAGGGTGGTCTTACCATGGTCAACGTGACCGATGGTGCCGATGTTCACATGCGGCTTGCTGCGCTCGAACTTCTCCTTAGCCATTATTCCTCCTCTTGGAATGGTCGAATGACCAAAATACTAACGTGATAGAAATACACGCGCCCAAAGGACGCGTGTACAATGCAAATGGTAGCGGTGACTGGATTCGAACCAGTGACGCCACGGGTATGAACCGTGTGCTCTAACCAACTGAGCTACACCGCCGAATATAACTCGCATTGCCGGTGGGCAATGAAGAGCAGGTAAACTGGAGCCCGCGACCGGACTTGAACCGGTGACCTCTTCGTTACCAACGAAGTGCTCTACCGACTGAGCTACACGGGCGAACTGGTGGGCGCGCTAGGATTCGAACCTAGGTAGGCAGAGCCAACGGGTTTACAGCCCGTCCCCTTTAACCACTCGGGCACACGCCCAGTTCATCAAAGTGCTCGATGCGTTATGTGTACTTATCAAGCTGCCGCTTTCGCGTTTCGCAGATGTTCCCGAACGCGAGAGCGAAAGCATAATACGCTAGCATCCTAGCCGTGTCAACACTTTACACGCCTCCGGGTGTATCCATCCATATCTTGCCTACTTGTCCACATTGAACTGGTGTTTCATTCCCCGTGTACCCTCTTTCCCCTTCCCTGCTTCAAAAATGTCCCAAAATTTTTTTTATAAAAAACGGGCGCCTTTCGACGCCCGTTCCCTCTGTTGTTCCCTTTGAAGCGCTCCGTCATGCCCGTAGGCGGCAACCAAAGCGCTGCGTAACCTACTCCTTTTCAACAAGCCCATCGAACTTGTCGCGGATGCGCCCCTTATACATCTGCATCCATATAGGAATCGAACTCATCGGTAATCGCCTTCGACGGAGGCTCCGTCAAAAGCGACACCACCACGATGGCGACCAAGGAGAAGATGAAGCCCGGAAGAAGTTCGTAGATACCGAAGATACCGCCCAGGGGCTTGATGAGGAAACTCCACACGATGACGGTGATGGCACCCACGAGCATGCCCGCCAAAGCACCCTGTTTGTTCGTGCGACGCCAATACAGGCTCAGGAGCATAAGAGGGCCAAAGCTCGCGCCGAATCCCGCCCATGCATACGACACCACCTGGAAGATGGAGGAGTTCTGATCGAGCGCGATCACAATGCCAAAAATCAGGATGACGGTCAGCGCCACGCGCGACACGAACATGCATTGCGCTTCGGAAGCGTTCTTATTGATGATGCCCTTATAAAGGTTCTGGGAAATGGCTGAACCCGCGATAAGCAGATAGCTCGAAGACGAGGACATGGTGGCGGCAAAGATGCCCGACACCACAAGACCGCACACGAACGCGGGCAGCATCACCTGAGCCAGCAGAATGAAGATGTTCTCGGCGCTCGACGACGTGAGGAACGCATCCGGCATGGCGGCGCGACCCACCAGACCGATGCACACGGCGCTCGCCAGCGAGATGACAACCCAGATGGTGGCGATGATGCGGCTCTTCTTGATCTCGTCGGAGTGGCGCACGCTCATGAAACGCACAAGCACCTGCGGCATGCCGAAATAGCCCAGGCCCCATGCGAGGCATCCGATGATGGTCACGGCGCCGGTGCCGTAGATGGCCGCATCGCCAAATACGGGCATGCCGTTTTCCACCAGCTGCACGCCATCGGCGCCAAGCGTCGGGTTCGCCTGCTCGGTGGCAGAAAGGAAGCCGGGAATCGACTGTAGGAATGCGACGGTATTGTCCACGCCGCCCGCCATGCCAACGCTGCCGATGAACACGATCACCAGCGCGCAGATCATGATGGAGCCCTGGATGAGGTCGGTGGTGCATACAGAAAGATAGCCGCCCACGAACGTGTACACGAACACGACAAGAGCGCCCAGAATCATCATAGTGGTGTAATCGAGACCGAACAGCTGGGTGAACAGCTTGCCGCAGGTGACGAAACAGCTGCCGCAATAAATGCAGAAGAACAGCAAGATGATGATGGCAGCCACACTCATCAGCACGCGCTTATCGTCATGGAAGCGGTTGCTGAAGAAATCGGGCAGCGTGATGGAATTGCCTGCCACCTCGGAATACTTGCGCAGGCGACGCGCCACGAACTTCCAATTGAGATAGGTGCCGATCGCCAGGCCGATGGCGGTCCACATGGCGTTCGACGCGCCCAAGAAATACGCGATGCCCGGCAGGCCCATGAGCAGCCAGCCCGACATATCAGACGCCTCGGCGGAAAGGGCCGTAAGCCACGGGCCTAGCCCGCGACCGCCCAG
>NZ_CALUMA010000007.1 GCF_944321625.1 uncultured Slackia sp. | reverse complement strand
GTCGGCTGACAAGCCGGCGGAATCCTACTTGAACTGGCTCGGGTGCTTCTCAAAGAAATCGGTTCTGGGCGGCAGCTCTTTTACGGCGTGGCGGCCGACGGCGACCTCCTCGGGCTCACACAGCTCCTCCATGCCGTCGAACGGCGCGTCCCAGCTGAACACACGCTCGGGGTCGATCCGCAGGTACTCCGCGATCATCTCGCAGCCTGCGGGCGCAATCGGGTGCATGAGCAGCGCCGACACGCGCAGCGCGTAGAAGCTGTCCAGCAGCACCTGGCGGCGCAGGGCGTCGTCGTCTTCCTTCTCGGCGCGCTTGATGCCGTCCGACCAGCCCTTCTGCGCCCAACGGATGAACTCGTCCGCGCAGGTGAGCGCAGAATGCAGCTCGGCCTTGTGCATGATGGCCTCGAAATCGGCCAGCGCCTTCTGCGCGCGAACTACCATCTCCTCGCTCACGGCGCCCAGAGGCATGAAGCCTTCGAAGTTCTTCTGCGCCTCATAGAAGCAGCTACGCGCCAGGCGGTTGAAAACGTTGGTAAGCAGCGCCCCTTCTTTGAGTGCCGGGTCAGCCACGCGCGGGTCGGTGCGCACCTTGTCATCGGGGTCGAACGGCTTGGGCTTGAATCCCACGGATTTCTGGTCGAGACCCAGCGCCAGCCAATGCGCGCGCAGCTGCTCCACCGTGTAGTGATCCAGCAGGTCGTCAGCCGAAGGAGGCTTCACCGCGCCCGACGAAGACGCCTTAGTCTTGCCGAACAGGATGTGATGGTTCGCAATCAGGCGCGTCTGCTGCAGCTGCCCCGCCTCGGGTTTGGCCTGCATCGCGTTGCCGTCCTCGAGCGCCATCCACAGCGCCGGCTGCGCCACACCGTAGAAGTACAGGTTGTCCTGGCCGATAAACTGGTACACGCACGCGTCAGGCGAGCACCACCAGTCGCACACGTCGGCAAGCTCGCCGCCGCGGGCCTCGAGCGCCGCCGCACTGAAGCTGATGGGCGCCCACAGGCTCTCGGGCCAGCACCACACGGTAAGGTCGTCCACGCCGTCCATCGGGGGCACTTTCACGCCCCACTCCACGTTACCGGAGATGCGGAATGGCACGAGCGCCTTTCCGGTGCGGAAGCGCACGCCCGCCTCGGTGAGCACGTCGCGTGCCACGTCGCGGTCCTCGATGCGCTCGAACTCGATCTCGAAGGACTGCTTGCCCTTCTCGGCCTCACGGAACGTATGCGCAGGCAGTTTGTCGGCCACCGCACGATAGGCCTCCTCGAGCTCGTTCTTGATGAAGATGACGGGCGCGCCCAAAAACTCCTTCACCGTGCGCCACACCACAGGGCGAAGCTCGGCATCCTGCTCCATCTCATCGGTCAGCTCGCACAGGGGCGCTCGGAAGTTGGGCAGGTCGAAATACCAGTTCTGCACCGGACGCATCTCGGGAGTCTCGCCGGTGAGCGTGCTCTTGGGGGCGATCAGGTCCTGCGGCGCAAACTGATGGCCCAGGTCGCATTCGTCGGCGTAGGCCTTCTCCGACTTGCAGCCCTGCACGGGGCAATGCCCCAGCACCTGGCGGCCGTTGAGGAACTTGCCCGCCTTGGCGTCGTAGAACTGCAGCGTGGAATCCAGGTTCAGGTGCCCGTTCTCATGCAGGCGCTCGAGCACCGCGTTGGTCACCAGCTGATGCACCTCGCCCGCGCGGCCCAGGCCGCTTCCCTCGTAGATGGAAAGCGAGATGCCGTACGCATCGAGCGTGGCCTTCTGCTTGTCATGGTTGCGCTGCACGTAATCCGAGATGGTGCCCTCGAACCCCTCGTTTTCGCACGCCTTGCGATAGCCCTCCTCAATGGGCGATCCATAGCAGTCGGTGCCCGAAACGAACAGGACGTTCTCGGCCCCAATGCGGTCGCGCAGGAAGCGCGCATAGGCATCGGCCGGCACGAACACGCCGGCCACATGGCCGAAATGCAGTGTCTTGTTGCCGTAGGGCATACCCGCCGTCACCACGGCGCGGGCAGGCCAGGATTGCGTAGATATATAGCTCACGAAAGAACTCCCTCTTCCTTCAACAGGTTAACCAGGTCCTCGGCGGAAAGCTGCGACAGGTCGATGTCATCCAGCGCGCTGCCCGAATCGGCACCCAGCAAGTCCATCAGATAGCCCAGGTCGCTCGAGGTGGAAGTGAGATTCACGACCTCGTAATTCTCCCCGGAGATGCCGCCCAGCTCGGCCGCCTTGCCCAGTGCGTCGTCGTAGGTGCCAATCTCGTCGGCGATGCCGTTTTCAACCGAGGTCTTGCCTGCGAACTGCAAGCCCGTGGCCAGCTCGCGCACTTCTTCCACCGACATGCCGCGGCCATCGGCCACGTTCTGGATGAACGTCTCGTTGATCTCATCCACCAGATCCTGGTAGTACTGGCGCTCCTCGTCGGTCAGCGGACGCGTGCCGTAGCTGGAATCCTTGGAATCAGCGCTGGCGATGTTCTCGGTCTTGATGCCCAGCATGTCGAGCAGACCGGAAATGTCCTGCACCTGCATGATGGTGCCGATGGCGCCGATGGCCGTGGTCTCATTCACGTAGATGTAGTCGGCCTGACTGGAAATCTCGTAGGCCGCGCTGCAGTTCATCGATGCGCTGGACACCACGATGGGCTTGCTGAAATCGCGCACGTAGGCCGCCATCTCCTCGCCCGCCGTCGCCGTACCGCCGCCGGAGTCAACGCGCAAGACCACCGCCTTGATATCGGGATTTTCCTCGGCCTCCTTGAGCAGGTCGCGCAATCCCTCGGGGCTGCAGGAGCTGCCGTCGTACTGGATGGTGCCCATCATGTCGATCACGCCAACGCTGTCGCCCAACGTAATGATCTCATCGCTCATGCTGGAGAACGCGTCGGCGCCCGACGTGAGGCTGGACACGGTATGGGAGCACGAAAGCGCACCGATGGTGAACACGAACACGATGGCAAACAGGATAATGCCCAGGGCGATCCATCCGCCCTTGCCGCCCTTCTTGGGCTGCGCCGCCTGCGCGGGCGCATAGGCATATTGGGGTGCGGCGTAACCACCAGCATAAGGCTGCTGGACGTACGGGGGCTGTGGAGCGCCAGGCTGGACGTAGCCCGCCTGAGCGGAACCAACTGAGGCGGCCGCCTGGGGTTGCTGCGGGGCTTGGGGCTGGCCTTGCTGGGAGGGAGCTCCCTGCGACTGTTGCGCGCTCGTGTATCCCGCCGCCTGGGGCTGCCCGGATTGCGCCGCCTGGGGCTGCTGCGGCTGTGCCGCCTGGAGCTGCGATGGGGCGGGCTGCTGAGGAGCTCCTGCACCGTTCGGCTCAGGAGCACCTGGAATCATGCTGGGGTTGTCGGACATATTCGACCCTCTCTACTCATGTCCTCGCATCGAAAACGCCGACCGCCTGCCGGGGCCGCCTGCCAAACCGCGCGCGGGCAATGCTTCCCGCATGCGTCGAGCGGGCACGTCGCGTTTTCGCATGCGCACGCATTTCTCATGCGAACGCACGATGAAGACATGGTAGCGGAAAGAGCGGGCGACGGCATGCGGCAGAGGGATTTTGATACAATCCGCTGCTATGAAATCCATCGCACAGACACCCGAAAGCGCCCAGTGCCGCACCGCATACGTCGCCCTCTCCTGGATCGCCGTGATCGCCATGGCGGGCCTCATCTTCTGGATGAGCGCTAAAGACGGCACCACGCTCGATGAGAGCTCGGGCATCATCTCGCTCGTGAAGGCATGGCTTGCCGCTGCCGCCCAGGCCATCTTCGGCCATCCGGTGGATGTGTCGCCCGTGGGCCATTTCTTTGAATACCTCGCATTCGGCGCCCTGCTGGCGAACGCCCTGCGCTGGCACATGCCGTTGCGCCGCGCTGCCTTGCTCGCCATCGTTATCGCGAGCGCCTACGGCGTGACCGACGAGATCCATCAGATTTTCGTGCCCATGCGTTCGTGCGACCCCGCCGATTGGGCAGTTGATACGGTTGCCGCTGCCCTAGGCGCGCTCATCGTCTTCGCCGTTCTGCGCAAGCGCGATCGCACCAAGCCGAGCCGTTAAGCGAGCACCTTAAAGACGGCTTTCTTAACCGGCGCGGGCTCGCCCACCGCGATGCCCGGCTTGTGCCCATCGCCAGGGAAGCATGCCACGAACATGCCGGGCACCATGACTACCGACGCATTGGCGTGACCGCTCAGGAACATGTTGTCGGCCGCCTCGTCGAACGGTTCGGCCGCCAGCTTCTCAATCGGCTGCACGTCGATGCGCTCGGCGCCCGATACCACCACCTGCACGTCAATGTAGCGCCTGTGGGCCTCGAACGTGCACTCCCCGAACGGCTTGGTGGTGTACTCCGATACGTTGGCGAACAGCGCGTCGCCGTCGATGGCATGGCGACCGGGCTCGAGTGCCGTCAAATCATGCGTGCGCGCGTATTCCACGGCACGGCGCACGCCTTCGTGGCCAATCTCGTTGAGGTCAATCGCGTCTATCGAGCCAAAAATCATGGGTATCCTTTCTTCTGTCATCAAAAACGCGGAGCCGGCATCGTGCCAGCTCCGCACCGGTTTCCCGCAAACGTCGAACTAGCCCAGAAGCTCGCGGCCTGCCGCCTCGAGCGCATCGAGCAGCGCCTCTGCCCCATCGCGGCTCTCGTCCTTGGCGAACAGGTAGAGCTTGATCTTGGGCTCGGTGCCGCTGGGGCGCACGATGACCTTGCAATCGCCCTCCAAGCGGAACTCCACCACGTTGGCGCTGGGCAAGCCCGTATCGTCGTGCGCGTAATCCACAACGCCCACCACCGCACGGCCGGCAATCTCGGCCGGCGCCTTGCTGCGCAGGCGCGCCATGATGCCCTTCATGCGCGCGTCACCGTCGGCCCCGGGATACGCGATGGGCACGGTGCGGTTGAGCCACCAGCCATACTTCGCATACAGGTCGCGCATCGCGTCCACGAGCGTCTTACCCTGGGTGCGCCAGTAGCGCGCCATCTGACAGATGAGCATGCTGGCCACCACGGCATCCTTGTCGCGCACGTGCGTGCCGGCCAAATAGCCGTAGCTCTCCTCGAAGCCGAACATGAAGCGGTCGGCCTCTCCCGCCGCCTCCAAGCGCCCGATGACCTCGCCGATGTACTTGAAGCCGGTGAGCACGCGGCGCAGCTCGAAACCGTACTCCGCGGCGATTGAACCGGCCATGGCAGAAGAAACGATGGTGGTCACCGCCACGCTACGCGTAAGGTCCTCGCCGCGTGCCGCCTTCTTGCGCGCGATGAAATCCATGAGCAGAATGCCCATCTCGTTGCCCGTGATGAGCGTGTAGTCGTCGCCGTCCTCGCAGGCCACGCCCACGCGGTCGGCGTCGGGGTCGGTGGCAAGCAGCAGGTCATAGGGCCTACCGGCCGCCTTGGCGCTGCGGCACTTCTCGATGCCGGCCTCAAGCGCGGCGCGCTCCTCGGGATTGGGGTACTCGCAGGTGGGGAAATCGCCGTTGGGCAAATCCTGGCCCGGCACCACGTTCACATACGGAATGCCGATGCGCTCGAGCGTCTGGCTCACGCACTCAAGGCCCGTGCCGCACAGCGGGGTGTACAAAAGCGAAAGCGGCGCCTCGGCCTCTCCGGGCTCCTCCTGCGACTGATCAAGCACAGCCGCGATGAAACGCTGGATGGTATCCTCGCCAATCCAGGAGATGGTGCCGTCGAATGCGGCCTTCTGGAAATCCACCGTCTTGGCGCACGGAGCCTCGCCGCCGGCGAAGTAGCCCAGCGCCGCGATGCGCTCCGAGATCTCAGTGGCAGCCTCGCTCGTGATCTGGCAGCCGTCGGGGCCGTAGACCTTGTAGCCGTTGTAGGCCGCGGGATTGTGGCTCGCGGTCATGTTGATGCCGGCGGAACAGCCCAAATCGCGCACGGCGAACGAAAGCGCCGGCGTGGGCTCAACGCGCGGATAGATATAGCTCTTGATGCCGTTAGCTGCCAGCACGCTCGCCGCCGTGTCCACGAACAGCTCGCCCTTGTGACGCGAGTCGCGCGCAATGGCCACGCTGGGATTCTCGAAATGCGCGTTCAGGTAATCCGCCAGGCCCTGGGTAGCGCGTGCCACCGTATACACGTTCATGCGATTCGTGCCGGCGCCGATGATGCCGCGCAAGCCCGCCGTGCCGAATTCGAGATCCTTGAAGAACGCGTCCGTGGCGGCGGAGCTATCGCTCTTCGCAGCAGCCTCGGCCATGGCATCGAGCTCTGCGGCAAGCTCCTCCATCTTGATGAAGTCGGGCGCAAAGCCGCACTTCAGCGTATCGCCCTCGACATTGGCGCGCCATTCCTGGAGCATCGATTCGATTCTCTCGTCGTTCACCTTTGCTTCCTCTCTTTGCGGCTTCCGCCATCGCAGCGCAGCCCTCTATGTCATACCGCCGCGCCCAAGCACGGCCCGTCTTGCATTATCCCGTCATTTTGACGCAAAAAACGCGTCCAAACGGACAAATTAGCGTCAAAATGACGGGATTCCTTTAAAGAAAAGCCCGCCGGAATACCCTAGACGCTTACCGCGGGCCCACATTGCAATGGTGCCCGGGCTTTTACGCGGTTTCGGGCATGAAAGCGAGCAAAAGCCCGGGCACCATTTCCGCGCGCAATCACTCCCCCGCATCCAGGAAAATCTTGCGGGTGACGAAGTTCCACACCATCACGATGGCGGTGGCACCGATCTTGGTTATCAGATAGTGGATGCCCAAAAGCTCCACGCCCGCCCACATGCACAGGTTGTTGATGACGAGGCCAATGACTGAGAGCACCACGAAGATGATGAACTCGCGGCGACGGCTCATGTCCTCCTTGTGCGTGAACACGTAGCGCATGGAGGCAACGTAGTTGAACACCACCGACACCGTGAACGAAATGGTGGCGCTCACCAGGTAGTTCACGCCGAACGCCTCGGTGAGCAGCGCCAGCAGGCCGTAGTCGATCACAAACGCGATCGCACCCACCACACCGAATTTCATAAACTGTGCAATTAGGTTCTTCATGCATGCCTTCCAGAAGAAAACGAACGTCCAAGTGTCTTGCCTTGAGAAAAAGGGGCATCTCAGCGGTCTTGCGAGCGGGCCGGAGGGGCCATGCAGAATCATTTGTTTCTCTCCAACTTCTTATTTATAAAGCTGGGGAAACGAGTGAGGCGCATAGCGAGCGAAGCGAGCGGTAGCCGAACGCGTGTTCTGCATTGGCCCCTCCGGCCCGCTCGCAAGACTCAGCCCATCATGTCCAGAATTGGAAAATCTCCAGCAGCGCCTGATACGCCCACGGATACGCCTGGCTCCACCATCCGGCCTCGTCGACCAGACACAGCAGGCATGAATACACCACGCCCACGGCAACCACCAGCGGCAGCACGCGCACGAACAGCCGCTGCGCCGTGGAACCCGGCTTGAGGTTCTCGTTGAGAATGAACGCCAAGAGCACCGCCGCCATCAGGAACATAATACTGAAATCGGCGAAGTAGCGCTGCAGGATGCCCGCCACCTCGGCGTCGGCTATACCGATGATCACGCCCGAGGCAATGAGCACGCCTATGACGCCTGCCACCGTACGCGTCTTGCGCTGGGCCGTGCGCATCTTGAGGATGCGGCCCGCAAACAGCAGAATCCAGAGGATCGGGAAGCATGCGAAGATGCCGCCGAACGTAGGCTCCTTGACCGTCTGCCCCAAATACGTGGTGTCAAACGGCACCGCCTGCAGATACGGGAACACGCCGTTCGTCGAAGGCGACTGGAAGAAATACGCGAACAGCGCCGGCGCAATGCGCCCCACCGCCATGCCGCGCTTGGTCATGTCGTTCACCGTGAGATTGTAATTGGCGCCGAAATCGAGTGGACTGCCGAAGCGCGCCTTGTTGTACCACATAATGAACGCGAGCACGAGCACATACGGCGCTATCAGGCATGCAAACTGACGCGCGCCCGCGGCGGTTTTGATGTGCCCCTCGGTGATAAACAAGCGCCAGAACAGCGGAAACGCCAGAAAGCTCAGCATGACGATCTGCGGGCGGCATCCCACCACGAGCGCCATGCACAGCGACCCTGCGAAATACCAGCCTTCAGGCCTCGCGCTTGAGCGACCCACCATCCAAAAGTACAGGCCCCATACCGAAAACGCCAAGGCCAGCATGATGGGCAGAGAGTAGAACGTGGGGAATTTCAGCAGGTACAGCACGCCGCAGCATGTGACGAGTGCAATCTGGAGCAGCAAATACACGCCTACGCTTACACGCTTGAAGTGGTAGCGCGCAAAACGGTCGAGCAGCGCCGACACGCCCGCCACGAACGCTGCCATGCCAATAATCACGCCGATGGCCGTGGGGAAATTCGCCCCGGTAAGCAGATAGAACGGCAGATAGAACACCAGCACCGGCACCACGCCGAAGTACACATAGTAGTGGCCTTCGTAATACGCAACATCCCACAGATAGTTCTCGCCCGTTTCCTTGACGGCCTGGTCACGCGCACCGCGGTCGTAGGGGTCCTCCATGTTCTGGAGCCAGTTGGGCGGCTCTTCCTCCAGATACAGCTTGCCGTTGGCCATGCTCTTTGCCAGCTCGGCGTACTGCTGCGCGTTGTCGCCGCCCGCCGGGAACGTGTTCACGATGCTCACGCCGTCCCACGACCCGGTGTTGTAATTGGCCGTGGCGACCCCCACCAGGTTGGAGCCCATGAGGGTGAACGACGCAGCGAGCCATATCTCCACCACCGCCGTACCGATGACGGCAATCTTGGAGCGGTGCGGATGCTCTTTGATGTAGGTGCGATACAGGCTGCTCTTGGGCCGAAATGCATAGGCAAGCACCAGAATGAACGCCGCGATCCCAAAGCGCATCATATTGAACGAGAACGGCTCCGGCGCGTTGACCTGGATGCTGTTCAGATAGACCGGATACACCGTATCGTCATCGCCAATCTGAATGCGCAGCATGCCCATCTCGCCCGAGGCGTTCAGGTTGAGGAACTCGCTTTCGTCGTTGTTGGTGGCCACGTAGGTCACGGGGACGCCGGATGTGTATTCGGTATCGTCGAAATACGTGGAGTGGGCGTCATCGGTGAACCAGATTTTCACGGGCACGTTCTGGGCCGACTGCCCACCGTCGAAATCGAGCCTCACATTGTGGACCTCGACACCGAGGTAGTCGAATTCAACCGTGTTGTCGGATGCCGCCACGCGAAAGCGCCCGTCGGAGGTCTGCGCAAGATCGATTTTGGCATCCAGCGTGACCGTTTCCCAGGAAAGGCTGCGCCAGTGATTGAAGTTGAACACGAACGCCTCGCACAACGCGGCGCATGCCAAGATGACGCAGATGACCTTGGCAAAATGCCGCATCTGCGGATGATGGGTGGCGATGAACTCGCGCAACAATGTGAAGAAGGCACGCATGAGGGATATTATACCGTCGTTCCGCTAATCGACAGCAATTCTCAATGAAACGCTACGACCGAGTCGGCAGCGCATCGTCTCATGGACGAATCGTACGAAGGTCTTTTCCAGACATAAAAGAACCTCCCGTTTCTCATGTCCAAGAAACGGGAGGCAGTTCACTCTGCGTACGGGGCGTTGTTCGCTTTAAGCCCTTTTGCCCTAAAGCTTGAGGAGCTTCTTCACGTCAGCATACACCGTATCAACGGGGCGATCGCCATCGACGTCGACCAGAACGCCCTGCTCCTTGTAGTAGCCGATGAGCGGAGCGGTGCTCTTCTCGTACACAGCGAGGCGGTTGCGCACGGTGGCCTCGTTGTCATCGTCGCGCTGGTACATCTCGCCGCCGCACTTGGGGCAGGAGGCGTCGGCGGTGGTGCCGATATAGCCGCATTCCTTGCAGCAGCGACGCTCGGTCAGACGCTTCACGATGACCTCGAAGTCTACGTCGACCAGCAGCGCGGCATCCAGCGGACGCTCGATCTTCTTGAGCAGCTCGTCCAAGGCCTCCGCCTGAGCAGTGGTGCGGGGGAAGCCGTCCAGGATGAAGCCCTCGGCGGCGTCGGGCTGCTGCAGACGCTCGTTCATCAGGTCGATGATAAGGCTGTCGGGCACCAGATCGCCCGCATCCATGAACGCCTTGGCCTTCATGCCCAGCTCGGTCTGGTTCTTCACCGCGGCGCGCAGGATGTCGCCCGTGGAGATATGCGGAGTGCCGAACTCCTCGACGAGCTTGGAGGCCTGGGTGCCCTTGCCGGCGCCGGGGGCGCCCAACAACACGATGTTCATAAACCGGTTCCTTTCGTTTTGTTCACAGTGCTTCTATTGTACGCCGCAAGCAGCAAAAATAACAGACTCGCCAGGTAAGCGGCACAGAAGCCATGTGCCAGCTATTCCTTGGAGCCCCTCATTCGCACAAAAGTCAGCGAGGGCAAATCTGGCGAGTCATATTGCCTTGAAAGAGGAGTGCCGCGTACTACGTACGCAAACGACGATTGAAAGGCAAGATGGCCGCCAGATTTGGCCGCAGTGTCGAGCAGTACTTCGGCTGCTAAACCGAAGTACCGTTAAGCTCATGAAGATCCCAAAGGCCCTTCAGCAGCAGATCGGGGTCGTATATCACCGAACGACGGCAGGCGGGCACGATAAGCTTGGACACCCCGCCCGTGACCACGGCAGTCACAGGCTCGCCCAGTTCGTCGGCGATGCGGTCGGTCAAGCCGTCCAGCATGGCGGCATTGCCGTACACCATGCCGCTGCGCATGCAGTCGACCGTCTCGCGCCCAATCAGGTGCTTGGGCTGTTCGAACTTGATGAACGGCAGCTGCGACGCCTTGGCGGTCAGCGCATCCTGAGAGATGACCACGCCCGGTATGATGATGGAACCCAGATACACCTTGTCGGCGCTCACGATGGAGCACGTGGTTGCCGTGCCCATGTCGTAGATGGCAAGGGCACCCTCGTAATCGTTCACAGCGCCGGCGGCGTCGGCAATCATGTCGGCGCCCAATCGCTCGGGCGTGTCCATGTCGATGGTGAACCCCAGATTCATGTCATGGCGCACCACCATCGGGTCGCGTCCCGCCTTCGCGTGCACCGAGGCAACCACCGAATCGGTGAGCTCGGGCACGACGGACGACACGATGGCACCGGTCACGCCGGAAAAATCGAAGTGCTGCATAGCCACCAGCGCCTCGAAGTTCTCCATGAACTCTTCCACGGTGCGGCGCTTATCGGTAGGAAAACGAATATGCGAAGCCAGCACGCCGCGTTCAGGCATAAGCCCCATGCATACGTTGGTATTGCCGATATCCACGGTGAGAAGCATGCGAATCTCCTAGCTCGGAATTGCTAATCCACGGGTAGCGCGAACAGCTCGGTCAGGAGCCTGTCGGCCGCCTCCTCCTTGTCCATAAGCGGCAGGTCAACCTCGCCGTCGTGCGTGATGAGCGTGAGGTGGTTGGTAGCCGTGCCGAACCCCGCACCGTCCTCCTTGAGACAGTTCGCGCAGATCATATCCACGTTTTTACGCGTTAGCTTCGCGCGGGAGTTTTCCAACACATCGCGCGTCTCCATCGAGAAGCCGCACAGGCGCTGGCCGGGAATGCGGTGCGCACCGAGCCACGCAAGGATGTCCTGCGTACGTTCGAGCTCGATAGCCATGTCGCCGTCCTTCTTCTTCACCTTGTCAGAGGCCACGCTCTTGGGACGGTAGTCGGCCACGGCAGCAGCCTTGATGATGGCATCGCATTCAGGCGCGCACGAAGTCACGGCCTCGAACATATCCTGCGCACTCACGATGTCCACACGCTCGACACCCAGAGGCGTATCCAGGTTCACCTGGCCGGCCACAAGCGTCACCTTCGCGCCACGCATAGCCGCGCGCTTGGCGATGGCGAAGCCCATGCGGCCCGTGGAATGGTTGGTGATATAGCGCACCGGATCGATGGACTCCTGCGTGGGGCCGGCGGTCACAAGCACGTGCTTGCCCGCGAGGTCCTTGGTCGTAGCGCACGCATAAATCACGTAGTCGCGCAGCATCGTCTCGGACGGAAGCTTGCCCGCCCCCACCGCGCCGCATGCAAGCGTGCCCGACGCGGACGGAATCACCGTCACGCCGCGAGCCGCGAGCGTATCCAGGTTTTCCTGCGTGGCTGCGTTGGCGAGCATGTTGGAGTTCATGGCGGGAGCCACCAGCACAGGGCTCGTCGATGCCTGCACGGCCGCGCACACCACGCCATCGGACAAGCCCAACGCAAGACGCGCCGCGGTGTTCGCCGAAAGCGGAGCCACGATGACCACATCGGCCGCCTGCCCCGCCTCGCGCGCCGCGGCAACCGCCTCGGCGGCGCATCCCACGGGCACCTTCTCGTGCGTGAGGGCCTCAAACGTCAGATCGGAGATGAACTTGGTGGCTGCCTCCGTCATGACCACGCGCACACGCGCGCCCTGCTTCATCAGAAGCGATGCCAGATTGGCGGATTTATAGGCCGAAATGCTTCCCGACACGCCCAGAACGACGGTCTTCCCCTCGAGCATTCCCATAGACGCCCCTTCCGCGAGATTCATACAGAGTCCCAAGCATTATAGAGTGAGCAATCCCGAAGATGCCGAAGACCTGTACTTACCTGCTCGCATTCGCATAAATAACAGCGAAAGGCCGTCCGGTGCCCCAGGCAGACGTGATGGGGCGAGCGTAGCGTACTTTGGTACGTAAGCTCACGCCAGCGCGGCTGGATGGGGCACCGGACGGCCTTGCAGCGTCGTAGCGCCTCAAACGAAAAAGCGCCGTCCGGATAGGACGGCGCAATCACTACTTGAAGAAGCCCTCGTAGTTGTGCATCTTCAGCTGGCTCTCGATCTTGCTCATGGTGTCCAGGGCCACGCCGATCATGATGAGGATGGACGTACCGCCGAACGCGGAGATGAGCTGGTTGCCGGTGAAGCTGAACAGGATGGACGGGATGACCGCGATGAGCGCGATGTACAGACCGCCCGGGAGCGTGATGCGGTTGATCACGTTCTTGATGTACTGCGTCGTGGCGGAGCCGGGACGCACGCCGGGGATGAAGCCTCCCTGCTTGCGCAGGTTGTCGCTGGTCTCCTCGGGGTTGAACACCATGGAGGTGTAAAAGTACGCGAAGAACACGATCAGCACCAGGGTGAGGATCCAGTTGATCCAGCCCTGGCTGATGGCGTCGGCCGCAGCGGTGAGCCAGCCCACGTTGAACAGCGCCGCAAGCTGCGCCGGGAAGTACAGCAGGCAGCTGGCGAAAATGATGGGGATGACGCCCGCGGCGTTCACCTTCAGCGGGATGTAGGTGGTCTGGCCGCCCATCATGCGGCGACCCTGGATACGCTTGGCGTAGTTAACCGGGATGCGGCGCTGCGCGCGCTCCATGAAGATGATCGCGGGAATGCAGGCCAGCACCACGACGATGATCAGCGCGGTCACGGCCAGGCCCATGCCGAAGTCGCCCGTCAGGTTGATGGACGAGAAGATGGCGCCGGGCACCTGCGACACGATGGACGTGAAGATGATCAGCGACATGCCGTTGCCCACGCCACGCTGCGTGATGAGCTCGCCCATCCACATGATGAGCGCCGTGCCCACCAGCAGCGAGAACACCACGATCACGTTGGTCACCATCTCGGGCACCTGATCGGAGAACACCACGCCATAGGCGCTGCTCTTGAACAGGAACAGGTAGCCGATGGCGTTGATCAGGCCCAGGACCAGCGTCAGGTAGCGGGTGATCTGGGTGATCTTGCGGCGGCCCGTCTCGCCCTCACGCGCCCAGCGGCCCACGGCGGGAATGACGCCCTGCATGAGCTGCATGATAATCGACGCGGTGATGTAGGGCATGATGCCCAGCGAGAACACCGAGAAGTTGGACAACGCGCCGCCGGTGAACAGGTCCAACATCACCATGCTGGCGCCGCTGTCGGCAAATGCGTTGGCGAATTCATTAAACGGAATGCCCGGCACCGGAATGCCCGCACCCAGGCGGTACAGCGCCAGGATACCCAAGGTGAACAGGATCTTCTTGCGAAGCTCCGGCACCTTGAAGGCTTCGATGATCGACGTTAGCAAGGCTGCTCGACCTTTCCTCCGGCCGCTTCGATCTTCGCCGCGGCGCTAGCAGAAACCTTATCGACCTTCACGGTCAGGGGCTTGGTGATTTCGCCGTCGCCCAGCACCTTCACCAGCACATCGACGTTCTTGATGATGCCAGCATCCACCAGAGCCTGATGGTCAACCACAGCACCGGCCTCGAACTTGAGGTCGAGACGGGACACGTTCACGGGAGCGTACTCGACGCGGTTGGGGTTGCGGAAGCCAGGCAGCTTAGGCAGACGCATAGCCAGAGGAGTCTGGCCGCCCTCGAAGCCATTGCGCTTGCCGCCACCGGCACGAGACTTCTGACCGTTCATACCGCGGCCGGCGGTCTTGCCGTAACCGGAGCCATTGCCGCGACCGACGCGCTTACGCTTCTTCGTAGAGCCCTCTGCGGGAACGAGATCCTTGAGTTCCATGTTTCATTTCCTTTCGCTTTTTTCGGACGAGGACACATCCTCCGCCTCAGCCGGCAGCTCGCTCGCCGGCCAACTCCAATTGCTCGCTTGCGCGAGGGCGCACTTCGCCCCATAAAACGCAAGCTTTGCAATGATACAAGAAAATCCCGTCGCAGGGACGAGATTTTTCATGATTTCACGCTTTCATCTCCGGTTTCGAACGCCGCCTGTCAGCGGGAACGAAACTCGCGCATCCAGCGCTTCACAATGTTGCGGTTCGTGATGCCGTAGCGCTCCATGACATCCACGGTGGCGATGCCGCTCAATCGATCACGCACAGCGGCAGCTTCACCTCTTTGGAGTAGGCGATATGCCCCTTGCTGCAGGTGCAGAACTGTTCGGTGCCGAGCGCCTTCCAGGCATACATCCAGTCGCGAACCGTCTGGCGGTTGATGCCCAGCTCGGTCGAAACCGCCTTGTATCCCCAGCCTTGCTCGAACAGCAGGGCGGCGCTTCGCCTCTGTTCTGCTCCCCTCCCCGCCACAATCCCCTCTCCTTTGGCGTTGATGCGATTTGATGCAAACATAAAACGCCGGCACTGTAGCCGGCGCAAGCTTGCACATGAAAAGAGGCCGCCCATTGGACGGCCTCGATAATTAGTCTTCCACAACCTCGACGAGGTGCTTGACCTTGAAGATCATGCCACGGATGGACGGATTGTCCGGCTGATCAACGGTGCGGCCAATCTTGCCAAGGCCCAGCGCCTTCAGGGTCTTGCCCTGGTCGGCCTTGCGACCGATGGCGGAGCGGGTCTGGGTGATGTGGAGGGTCTTAGCCTCAGCCATGGTTTAAGCCTCCTTCTTCTCGGACCAGCCGTAGATCTCAGCAACGCTCATGTTGCGGCGAGCAGCCACTTCATTGGCGCTGGAGAGGCCCTTGAGGCCCTCAGCGGCGGCCTTGACGATGTTCATCGCGTTGTCGGAGCCCAGAGACTTACCGAACACGTTCTCGACGCCGGCGAGCTCCATCAGAGCACGAACCGGGCCACCAGCGATAACGCCGGTACCAGGGGCAGCGGGCTTCAGGAACACGCGGCCCGCGCCGAACACGCCCATGATCTCATGGGGCAGAGTCGTGCCCTCGGTCAAAGGCACGGTGAACATGTTCTTCTTGGCGTCTTCGATGCCCTTCTTGATGGCGATAGGCACTTCCTGGCTCTTGCCCATGCCAACGCCAACACGACCGTTGCCGTCGCCCACGACCACGAGCGCGGTCAGAGCGAAGCGGCGGCCACCCTTGACGACCTTGGAAACGCGATTGATGTAGACCACGCGCTCCTGAAGCTCAGGAACGGCGGACTGATTCTTTTCTTCTTTACGAGGAGCCATAAATGTCCTATCCCTTCCTAGAACTTCAGACCGGCTTCGCGAGCGGCCTCGGCCAGCGCCTTGACGCGGCCATGGTACAGGTTACCGCCACGGTCGAACACGATCTCAGTGATACCGGCGGCAACAGCCTTCTCGCCAGCGATCTTGCCGAAGGCGGCAGCGCCCTCGACGTTAGCGCCGGACTTGCCGGTTGCCTTGAAGTCCGGGCCGAGCGTGCTCACGCCCAGCAGGGTCTTGCCGGCCACGTCGTCCACGAACTGGACGTAGATGTTGGAGTTGGAGCGCGTGACACAGAGCCTCGGGCGAGCGGCGGTACCGGAAATCTTACCGCGCACGCGACGATGGCGACGAGCCAGCGCAGCTTGCTTCTTCATGAGTTTCTTCATCGTAAAAATCCCTTCACGCCTTTAAGCTACTTGTCGCCCTTGGCGGCCTTGCCCAGCTTGCGGCGGACAACTTCGCCCTCGTAGCGGATACCCTTGCCCTTGTAAGGCTCAGGCTTGCGCCACTTGCGGATGACAGCGGCGGTCTCGCCCACCTGCTGCTTGTCGGCGCCGTTCACGACGATATGGGTCTGATCAGGCACCTCGAAGGTGATGCCCGCGGGAGGCTCCACGACGACGGGGTGAGAGTAGCCCAGCTGCATCTCAAGGTTGGAACCCTTGAGAGCGGCACGGTAGCCGACGCCCACGAGCTCGAGCTTCTTCTGGAAGCCGTTGGACACGCCCTCGACCATGTTGGCGATGAGGGTACGGGTCAAGCCATGGAAGCTCTTGGCCTGGCGGGAATCATCAGGACGGGTCACCACGATCTGGCCGTCCTCGAACACGACGTTCATCATCGTGTTGAAGTCGTAATCAAGCTCGCCCTTGGGACCCTTGATGTGAATGTGGTTACCCTCGATGGACACTTCGACTCCGGCAGGAACCGGAATGGGGTGCTTACCGATACGAGACATATCTAGCTCCTTCCTTTCCTACCAGATGTACGCGATCACTTCGCCGCCGACGCCGGCCTTGCGAGCGTCGCGGTCGGTCATAACGCCCTTGGACGTGGACACGATGGCGGTGCCCAGGCCGCCCAGCACGCGGGGCAGCTCGTCCTTGCCGGCATAGATGCGCAGACCAGGCTTGGAGATGCGCTTGATGCCGCGGATGACCTTGGACTTCTTCTCGCCGTACTTAAGCGTGATCTCGAGGATGTCACGAGGCTGGTTCGGGATGATCTCGAAGCCCTGGACATAGCCCTCTTCGGTCATGATGCGGGCGATTTCGGTAAGCTTCTTGGAAGACGGCATGGA
This sequence comes from uncultured Slackia sp., assembly GCF_944321625.1. Lineage (GTDB taxonomy): Bacteria > Actinomycetota > Coriobacteriia > Coriobacteriales > Eggerthellaceae > Slackia. The sequence goes on along the minus strand of NZ_CALUMA010000007.1, from coordinate 7,911 downwards.
AACCGTAGCCTTACCGGCAGAGTTAGCGTTACGCACACGCGTAAGCATATCTGCGATGGGATCGTTCATGCTCATGTGTTGTTTCTCCTTTGGTTCGTGATGAGCGCGATCGGAGGTACGCAATGGCGCCCTTAGCGCGTGCGCCTTACCGACCGGCACATGGACGCAACTTCTAGCTTACCAGGAAGCCTTGGTCACGCCGGGCAGTTCGCCTTTGTTAGCGAGTTCACGCAGGCACACGCGGCAGAGTCCGAACTTGCGGTACACAGAGTGCGGACGGCCACAGCGAGTGCAACGGGTGTACTTGCGAGTCGAGAACTTCGGCTCGCGATTCGCCTTGGCGATCATCGACTTTTTTGCCATGCTTTTCCTTCTTTCCTATTTCTTCACTCGATGGCAATCGAGTAGAAACCAAAATCAGTGGGACGCTACTTCTTGAACGGGAATCCAAGGGCGTCCAGAAGGGCCTTGGCATCCTCGTTGTTGTCAGCGGTGGTGACGAACGTGATGTCCATACCGCGAGAACGGTCGATCTTATCGTACTCGATCTCGGGGAAGATCAGCTGTTCGGTGATGCCGAGGGTGTAGTTGCCGCGGCCGTCGAAGGACTTCGGCGAAATGCCGCGGAAGTCACGCACGCGGGGCAGAGCCGTGGACAGCAGGCGGTCCAGGAACTCCCACATGCGGTCGCCGCGAAGGGTGACCTTGCAACCGATGGCCTGGCCCTGGCGAATGTGGAAGCCAGCGATGGACTTCTTGGCACGCGTGGCGCAGGGCTGCTGGCCCGTGATCACACGCAGGTCAGCCATGGCGGCGTCGAGCTGCTTGGAATCGTGAGCGGCCTCGCCCACGCCCATGTTCACGACGATCTTCTCAAGACGGGGAACCTTGTTGATGTTGTCGATGGCAAGCTCTTTCTCGAGCTTGGCGACGATTTCGGTGGTGTACTTTTCCTTCAGACGAGGAGTAGCCATCTTTAAATTTCTCCTAACCGATGAATTAAACGCAGGATTTCCGACCCCGCGTCCCTACACCTGCGTGAAAACACACAGGGAGGGTCATTCTACCAAGTAAGCGGGGATTTTGAAACCCCCGCTCACAAAGTACATTTATTTCTTCTTGGGCTCGTCGATATCGGCGCCGCACTTCTTGCAGACGCGAATCTTCGTGCCGTCCACGCGCTTGTTGGACACGCGGGTGGGCTTGCCGCACTTGGGGCACACCAGCATCACGTTGGACACGTGAATCGGGGCCTCCACGCTCATGATGCCGCCCTGCGGGTTCTGCTGCGTGGGACGCATGGCCTTCTTCACGATGCCGCAGCCCTCAACGACGACGCGCTGCTTCTGCGGAACGCTACGCAGGATAACGCCCTGCTTGCCCTTGTCCTTGCCGGCGATGACCTCGACCTTATCGCCCTTCTTGACGTTCATCTTCATGTCTCGCACCTCCCTTACAGCGTTTCAGGTGCCAGAGACACGATCTTCATGTACTTCTTGTCGCGCAGCTCGCGGGCGACGGGCCCGAAGATACGGGTGCCCTTGGGAGCGCCGGAGTTGTCGATCAGGACGGCAGCGTTCTGGTCGAAGCGGATGTAGCTGCCGTCGTTGCGACGGACCTGCTTCTTCACGCGCACGACGACGCAACGCACGACGTCGCCCTTCTTGACGTTGCCGTTCGGCATAGCTTCCTTGACGCTGCAGATGATGACGTCACCGAGGCCAGCGTAGCGGCGCTTGGAGCCGCCCAGGACCTTGATGCACTGCACCTTGCGTGCGCCGGAATTGTCGGCAACGTTCAGCATGGTTTGCATCTGAATCATTGTGCAATCCTTCCGATACTATCTCAACCTGCAGCGAGATTACTTGGCCTTCTCCACGATCTCGACGAGGCGCCAGCGCTTCATCTTAGACAGCGGACGGGTCTCCATGATGACCACAGTGTCGCCCACGCCGCACTCGTTGTTCTCGTCGTGCGCATGGAACTTCTTGGTCGTGGTCATCATCTTGCCGTACACGGGGTGCGGCTTACGCTCTTCGGTCTTCACCACAATGGTCTTGTCATTGGCCGCGCTCACGACGACGCCCTGACGGACCTTGCGGGAGTTACGGGTCACTTCACTCATATTTCCCACCTAATCCTTACTTCTGTGCGCCGGAAGCGGCGATCTCACGGGCGCGCTGCTCGGTCAGAAGACGCGCGATGTCCTTCTTGACCTGCTTCACGCGAGCGGTGTTGTCCAGCTGGCTGGTGGCCATCTGGAAGCGCAGGTTGAAGAGCTCTGCGCGAGCCTCCTTGAGCTTAGCGGTCAAGTCGTCGGAGGAAAGTTCACGAATCTCGACGGCCTTCATTATTCAGCCACCTCCGTTTCCTTGGAAACGATCTTGCACTTGATGGGCAGCTTATTGATGGCCAGACGGAGGGCTTCCTTGGCGGTAGCCTCGTCAACGCCGTCGATCTCGAACATGATGCGGCCCGGCTTCACGACGGCAACCCACGCCTCGGGGGTGCCCTTACCGGAACCCATACGGGTCTCGGCGGGTTTCTGCGTGATCGGCTTGTCGGGGAAGATGGTAATCCACACCTTACCGCCACGCTTCATGTAACGGGTCATAGCGACACGAGCAGCCTCGATCTGGCGGTTCGTGATCCAGTGGGCCTCTTGGGCCTGGATGCCCCAGGAGCCGTGGTTGAGCTTGGTGTAGCCCTTGGCACGACCCTTCATGGAGCCACGCTGCACCTTACGGTGACGTACGCGCTTAGGAGCTAGCATTGCTTAGCACCCCTTTCTTAGCGGTCGTGGCGGTCGTTGTTGCGGCGACCGCGGGACGGACGGGAGCTACCTTCCAGAGCGGGCTGGGGAACCTTGCCGCCGGGAAGCTTTTCGCCGTGGTAGATCCACACCTTGACGCCGATGGAGCCCATGGTGGTGGCGGCGGTGGAGAAGCCGTAGTCGATCTTGGCACGGAGGGTGTGCAGAGGCACGCGACCCTCGCGGTACCACTCGCGGCGGCTCATCTCGGCGCCACCCAGGCGACCGGCGCACTGGATGCGGATGCCCAGGGCGCCCGACTTACGGGCGGACTGGACGGCCTTGCGCATCGCACGACGGAAGGCGACGCGGCCCTCGAGCTGCTCGGCGACGGACTGGGCGACCAGCGTGGCATCGAGCTCGGGGCGCTTGACCTCGACGACCTCGATGTTCACGGGACCGCCGACGACCTTGGCGAGCTTCTTGCGAAGAGCCTCGATCTCGGCGCCCTTCTTGCCGATCACAACGCCGGGACGGGCGGTGGTGATGATGACCTTCACCTTGTCGCCAGCACGCTCGATCTCGATCTTGGCGACGGCAGCCTTGGCCAGCTGCTTGTTCAGGAACTTACGGATCTCAAGGTCGTTCGCCAGGTTCTTGGCGTAGTCCTTGTCTGCGTACCAGCGGCTGCGCCAGTCCTCGGTGATACCGAGACGGAAGCCGGTGGGCATTACTTTCTGACCCATGCTTATGCCTCCTCTCGCGGCGCAACGATGACGGTGATGTGGCTGGAACGCTTGCGGATGCGCGAAGCGGAGCCCTTGGCACGCGGACGAATGCGCTTGAGAGTGGGACCCTCGTCGACGTAGGTGGCCTTGACGACCAGGTTGCGGGTGCTCATGTGATGGTTGTGCTCCGCGTTAGCGACGGCGGAGTTCAGAACCTTCTCCACGACCTCGGCGACGGCGCGGTCGGAGAAGCGCAGAATCTCACGAGCGGATTCAACCTTCTTGCCGCGGATGAGGTCGACGACCATGCGTGCCTTGCGGGGGCTCACACGCACGTACTTAGCGACAGCTTTTGCTTCCATGTGTGCTTACCTCCTTACTTCTTGCCCTTGTCGGCATGACCCTTGAACGTACGGGTGGGGGCGAACTCGCCCAGCTTGTGACCGACCATGGACTCGGTGACGTAGACGGGCACGTGCTTGCGACCGTCATGCACGGCGATGGTGTGACCCACCATTTCCGGGAAGATGGTCGAAGAGCGGGACCACGTCTTGATGACGTTCTTTTCGCCGGCAGCGTTCATCGCAGCGATGCGACCGAGAAGACGCGGCTCAACGAAAGGACCTTTCTTCAAACTTCTGCTCACAGTTACTCCTTAACGTTTAAGTCGCTTACTTGGTCTTGCGGCGACGGATGATCAGGCGGCTCGACGCCTTCTTGGGATTGCGGGTGCGATGGCCCTTGGTGGGAACGCCCCACGGAGTGACGGGATGACGACCAGCGGACTTGTTCTTGCCCTCGCCACCGCCGTGCGGATGGTCGACCGGGTTCATGACGGTACCGCGGACGGAGGGACGGATGCCCTTCCAGCGGTTACGACCGGCCTTACCGATCTTGATGTTGGAGTGCTCCGCGTTTCCAACCTCGCCCACAGTGGCGCGGCAGGTGAGCAGCACGCGGCGCATTTCGGAGGAAGGCATACGCAGGATGGCGTACTTGCCCTCCTTGCCCATCAGCTGGATGGAGGTGCCGGCGGAACGGGCCAGAGCGGCGCCCTTGCCAGGCTGCAGCTCGACGGCGTGGATCAGAGTACCCACGGGAATGTCAGCCTGGGGCAGAGCGTTGCCGGGCTTGATGTCGGCATCGGAGCCGGAAACCACCATGTCGCCCACCTTCAGGCCCTTGGGGTGAAGGATGTAGCGCTTCTCGCCGTCGACGTAGTGCAGCAGCGCGATGCGGGCGGAACGATTGGGATCGTACTCGATGGTCGCGACCTTAGCGGGCACGCCGTCCTTGTTGCGCTTGAAGTCGATGATGCGGTAACGGCGCTTGGTGCCGCCACCCTGATGACGCGTGGTGATACGGCCATAGTTGTTGCGACCCGCTTTCTTGTTAAGCGGCGCAAGCAGCGACTTTTCCGGGGTGCTTCGGGTGATCTCGGAGAAATCCGAAACCGTCTGGAAGCGGCGACCCGGGCTGGTCGGCTTGTATTGCTTGATTCCCATCAAACAACCTTTCTTCCTTGGAGCCCTGCTCGCGTGCCACTCCATGCACGTACCAGGAACTCCCCTTACTTACCGGGAAACGATTGCCGAATGAGGCGCTTATCGAGGAGTGTGCGCCCTCGACTCCGTTTCCACGCGTCCGGGTGTGTCCATACACCGCCAGACGCAAATACGACATTATAAAGGCCGATTTGGGCCGATGCAAGGATTGTTTTGTCTTCACAAGATGAGCGAATTCTTGGAGCGCGGAGGCACGCGGCCGTTGGTTCGGCGCCGCTGCCCACCGGGCGCACCTATGCGTCGATTGCAGGAAGCATGCCCTTGAGCTCTTCGGCGGATGCCTGCAGTTCGGCGAGCTCCTCAGCATTCAGGTCGAGTTCGATGATCTCGCGCACGCCTTCGCGACCGAGCACCACGGGCACGTTCATGCACATGTCATGGATGCCGTATTCGCCGCCGAGCTTCACGCAGGCGGTCATCTCGACGCCGGTGTCGCGCAGGATAGCCTCCACCATATAGAAGATGCCGGCGGCCGGGCCGTAGAACGAGGATCCCGTTTGGAGCAGGTCCACGATCTCGATGCCGGAGTTGCAGGCGCGCTCGCACGCTTCCTGGATGTCGGCGGCGCTCATCACGCTGGAAAGCGGCTTGCCGTCTACGGTGCAGATGCGCGGCAGGCATACCATCCCCTGCCCGTGGTTGCCCAGCACCCATGCCTCCACGCGGCTGGGATGGACGCCGAGCTTTTCGCAGATGGCGAATTTGAGACGCGCGCAGTCAAGGCGCCCGCCCATACCAATCACGCGCGTGGCCGGAATGCCCGCGTGGCTGCATGCCAGATAAGTGGTGACGTTGAGCGGGTTGCTCACGCAGATGACGATGGCATCAGGGCTTTGCGCGAGTGCCTGCTTGACCGAAGAAACCATGATGCCCGCGTTGGTGGTGAGCAGATCCTCGCGCGTCATGCCGGGCTTGCGCGCGATGCCGGCGGTGATGACCACGATGTCGCTTCCCGCCGTGTCGGCGTATTCGGACGTGCCGCGCACCTTGAGGCCCGAATCGAGCACGGAGCACATATGCATCATGTCGAGCGCCTTGCCGCGTGCGGCCCCCTCATTGATGTCGAGCAGCACGACGTCGGCAAGCCCCTGCGCTGCGATATGCGATGCTGCGGTGGCGCCCACGTTTCCCGCTCCGATGATGCTGACCTTGGCCATGGCCCCTCCCCTTTTTGATGTCCCTCTTGCTTCATTGGTTTGCGGCAGAATATCCCACCATGCGCATCGCGCATGCTGCGAGTGCGGTTCTCCATACATTTATAATGGTGAGCGGCTCGTGAAAGGATGAGCGCAACGTCGGAGGAGAGGAGCTCCCAATGGAAGATGCCCGTTTCAATGCCGGTCTTATTCGCGTCATCACATGCGAGGGGTCGTCGCTTGGCGTGCATGCGCGCCTCCTGGAAGCCGCCTACCCCAGCCTGCGCATTGAAAGCCGCTGCATTCCGGACCAGCCCGAGGGCATCCATTCGCACGAGATGGAGCTTGAGGCGGTGCCGAAGATCGTCGCGCTGGCCCGCGAGGCGTTTGCGGATAAGGATGTCATCCTGGTGAGCTGCGCCGAAGACCCCGGTGCGCCGGAGATTCGCGCCGCGCTGCCGCATGTTCCCGTGGTCGGGGCCGGCGAGGCCGCCTGCGCGATGGCGCTCAAGTACGGCTCGCGCGTGGGCGTGCTGGGCATCACCGACGTGGCGCCCAAGGCGTACCTGCGCATGCTGGGCGCGCCCCTGTTCGATGGCGAAGGAGCGCCCCTTTCCGACGGCGAGCAACAGCATACGGGGCATGGCTGCCTCGTAGCCAACGTTCGCCCGCACGGTGTGCACACGACGCTTGATTTGCAGACGCCCGAAGGGCGTGCGGCCTGCATCGAAGGCGCCCAGCTGCTCAAGCGCCTCGGCTCCGAGGTCATCGCGCTCGGATGCACCGGCATGGCCACCATCGGCATCGCCCGCGAGCTCGAGGAGGCGACGGGGCTGCCCGTCGTGGACCCCGTACTCGCCATGGGAGCCTTCGCCGCATTCGAGGCAGCGAAGAGGCGGAGCTAGAAGCCCAAGTCCTCCGCGATCAGAATCACCTTGACGCGGCCGGTATGGCGGTTGTGGCACACAAGGACAGGCGGCATTCTTGGGGAGCAACGTAATTCGCTTGCTTGGCATGATTTCGATGCTTGTACTACCATAAGTAATACAAAACGAACCAAGGAATACAGGAGGGGGCACCATGGCCGGAAGAATAATCGGCGGAAAGCTCAAATACCGCCTCGCCCTTCCTATTACCATCGTCATATCTCTTCTGCTCGCCGTGAGTATCGTCTCCGATTACTTCCTCCAGAAATACCAAAACGAAGACGCATTGCGCGAGCAGGCATATATGCTCTCGCAGCAAATGCAGGCTATTTGGGATTTCGTTTCCGTGAACCAAGACCGCATCAATACCGACGCAGATGGCAGTTACAATTTCAAAGGACTCCACTGCTCAATCGTCGGCACATCGGTAGGGGCCCTCTTTACCGACCGAACCGATTACGTATTCCGCTATGTCTCGGATGCGCCACGCAACGACAAAAACACGCCCGACGCCCTCGAAACGGAGGCCATCGACGCGTTTCGCGCCGATTCAAGCCTGAAGGAATACGCATCTTTCGGCACCCTTGAAGAGAATGGAGACGAATACTACCGATATTTGGTTCCCCTCAAGATGAAATCGGACTGCGTTTCGTGCCACGGCGGGCCCAAGGGAGAAATCGACGTTACAGGATTTCCGAAAGAGGGATATTCTGAGGGCGACCTGGTCGGCGTCGCCAGTATCTCCATCCCCACTGAACTGTATCGAAACGACCTTGCAGAGCAGACGGCGCTGCAAGCGCTTAT
>NZ_CALUMA010000006.1 GCF_944321625.1 uncultured Slackia sp. | reverse complement strand
ATCAATAGGGCGCGCGGCGACTTGGGCATCCGCTATTTGAATCCCTTTCGAATGACCCCAGAGCAAATAATTTCAGAAGTGAGTGCCTAATTCGAGAATCCCCGAGTAGCCACCTTTTTGCCGAAGTAATTATCTGCGGTTTTCCTGTCCAAAAACAGGGTCTACTTCGGGAGTCGGCATTTTCGCACTCACTTCTGGAAAAGAATTTGAGTCCTTCACGTAACCTACGCCTTCCGGTGAAGCAGGCGTCATTTGTTCCGCCAATCCAACCGTGGGAAACAGGTGTCGCTCCTCATCGCACCTCCCCGCACAAATCCTCCCAATCAATAAACAGCTCTCTTCTCAGCTGTCTCTCATGCTCGAGCAGGGCAGCCGACTTCTTTTGATACCTCGCGTGAAGCTTGTCAGCGGTTAGGCGGCGCACCTGCTCGAATCTATATTGATCTGCCAGCTGCTCATAGGTGAGAAGCGCCGTATCTATGCCCATGAGCTGCAGGCCCAGCAGTCGGTTGGCATCGGCGCCCGTCAAACCGTATGGGCCATGCACTGCTCGCCCTTGGCACTCATAGGCAAAATCCTTATGCCTATCATCTGCGGGAAACAATATGTCGACGATACCGTGGTCCTGCCCCGTAACCGCCCGGGCTGCCCGGCTAAATCGAACCTTGGAATTGAGTTCCACCGGGCCGAACCCCTCGCCTCCGAGCGAACGGCTGCCGCACAGCCGCATCACGGCTCTCGCCTCAAGAGGAGACGCCACGACCCCCTTCACTTCCTTAAGCGCGCGCTCGAAAACCTTGTGCCCCCTTCTGCCCCTGGTTTTCTCGCACATATCCCAAAGCTCCTCTATGGTTACCAAAGGGGAACGCATCCATAAGGTGCTCTGACCGGACCGGCCCGGGGCAAGCCTCCACGAGGCATCCGACAGCGCGCCCGCATGCTCGAGGTATTCCATATGCTTCGGATCCGCCGCAAACACGGTGAAGCGTCCCGTAAGTTCATACATCGCCATCACGAGCTGGATTATGCTTACACGCTGGGCTAATAAGAAGAGCGTGAAAGCCGGAGAGGCGACCTTGAGATAAGCATCGATGTCCCAAACGCTCCCAACGGGGAGCTCACCGGTCCATAGCGTTCTATGAATGCCTTTGGAAGCGTGTCTAGCCCGCCTTTCGAACACCAGTATTTCCAGTGGCGTCGTCAGGTAATGGAAATACGACTGCCTGCGCGCGAGCATGCGAGGGCCCAGCGCGCTCGTAACATCGAGCTCCTCATTGACGAGCATCGCAACCTGAGGCGGAATGCGATGAAATTGAAAGGCCGTTCTCCCGGCAAGCACCATGTCCACGGGCGATGCTCCTTGATTGGCGCATTGGAAATATGCCAATCAATATCAGAGCGACCTTACCGAATCGTCAGCGGGAGTCTCCCTCCATCAAACATCAACCCAACCGCGTTCGTCCCTTCATCTCACCGGAGCAGATAGAGGCACCCAAATCGAGGAAGCGGTTGCGCAGGACGCATCAAAACCTGCTGGCAAGCACTAAAAAACATCACGGAATAGCGGCGCATCGGCTGCATCGAAGCACATGCGATATGAACCTAACGCCCCAGCTCCTCGGCGATGTAGCGGCCGGTAATGCTTTGCGGGCACGCGGCGACCTCCTCGGGAGCGCCAGCGCACACGATTCGCCCGCCGTCCTCTCCCCCGCCGGGACCCAGGTCGATCACGTAGTCGGCGTTCGCGATCATATCCAGGTCGTGCTCGATCACCACCACCGTGGCCCCGTTGTCGATGAGCCGCTGGAGCACGCCCAGGAGCACCTCCACGTCGAGCGGATGCAGGCCGATGGTCGGCTCGTCGAACACGAAAAGCGCGTCCTCCTGGCTGCGGTTGAGCTCGCTCGCGAGCTTGAGGCGCTGCGCCTCGCCGCCGGAAAGCGCCGGCGTCGCCTCGCCGAGCGTGAGGTAGCCGAGCCCTAGGTCGGACAGTGTTTTCAACTTGGCCAGCGCTGAGCGCAGATTGGATTCCACCAGCACCTCGAGCGCCTGGTCCACTGTATAGGAGAGAAGCTCGGGCAGGCTAAGGTCGCCCATGAGACGGATGTCGTGCGCCGCGCGGGCATAGCGCGAACCGCCGCAATCCGGGCACGGGATGTCCACGTCGGGCAAAAACTGCACGTCGAGCGAGATCTGTCCCGTGCCGTCGCACGTGGGGCAGCGCAGCTTCCCCGTGTTGTACGAGAACGCGCCCGCCTTGAGTCCGCGCTCCTTGGCTTCGGGCAGCTTGGCGTAGGCGCGGCGCAGGTCGTCGAGCATGCCGGAGTAGGTCGCCACCGTGGAGCGCACGTTCGCGCCGATGGGCGTGGCGTCGATGAGATTCGCCCGCTGGATACCCGCCGCGTCGAGGGCGCGCACGTGCGCCGGAAGCTTCTCGCCCGCGGCACGCGCCTTGAGGGCGGGCACGAGGCTCTCGAGAACGAGCGTGGTCTTGCCGGATCCCGACACACCCGTCACCGCCGTGAGCCGACCGCGCGGAATCTGCACCTCGAGCGGCTTCACCGTATGAATCGCGTCCGTCTCGAGCACTATGGCGCCCTGCGCAAACAGTTCATCCGCACCGGCGCGCTCGCGCGTACGAATACAGCGCGACCCGGAGAGAAACGGCCCGATGCGCGTCTCCGGTGCGGCCTCGATATCCGCTACCGAGCCCTGCGCGATAATGCGACCGCCCGCCGCGCCCGAGCCGGGTCCGATCTCGATGAGATAGTCCGCCTGGCGGAGCACCCGCACGTCATGGTCCACGAGCACCACGGAGTTGCCGTCGGCCAGGAGGTCGTCCACCACGCCGAGCAGGCCCTCCACGTTGGACGGATGCAGGCCGATGGATGGCTCGTCCAGCACGTAGAGCACGCCGTTCGTGCGGTTGCGCACCGCGCGGGCGAGCTGCACGCGCTGGCGCTCGCCCGTCGAGAGCGTGGAGCTGGCGCGGTCGAGGCTCAGGTATCCCAAGCCCAGCTGCTGCAGACGTTCTATGGGCTCGGCCATCTCGGCCACGATGGCGCGCGCCATGGGCTGCATCTCCTCAGGCATGAGCCCGGGCACGCAAGCCACCCACACGGCGAGCTCGTCGAGCGTCATCTGCGTGGCCTCGCCCAGGTTCATGCCGTCCACCGTGGGCGCGAGCGCGCGGGCGGAGAGGCGCGTGCCATGGCAGTCCGGGCACACGTCCTCGCGCAGGAACTTCGACACGCGCGCCAGGCCCTTCTCGTCCTTGGCCTTGGCGAGCGCATTTTCCACCGTGTAGACAGCGTTGAAGTAGGTGAAGTCCAGCTCGGCGAAGTTGTCGCCCTTCTTGGCGTGGTAGAGGATGTGCTTCTTCTCGGCGGGACCGTGGAAGACGATGTCGCGCTCCTTGGCCGTGAGCTCGCTGAACGGCACGTCCGTGCGCACGCCCATCTCGCGCGCGACCTGCTTCATGAGATCCCACATGAGGGTGTTCCACGGCGCCACCGCGCCCTCGTCGATGGAAAGCGATTCGTCGGGCACGAGCGTGGCCTCGTCCACCGTGCGCACTATACCCGTGCCGCCGCAGGTGGTGCAGACGCCGCCGCTGTTGAAAGCTAGATCCTCCGCACCGGGGCCATGGAACTCCGCCCCGCATACAGGACAGGTGAGTGGTCGCTCCAGGGCGACGTTCATGCTCGGCGGCACATGGTGCCCGTTGGGGCACACATGGCTGCCCAGGCGGGACAACAAGAGGCGCAGGGAGTTGAGGAGCTCGGTGGAGGTGCCGAAGGTGGAGTGCACGCTGGGCACGCCCGGGCGCTGGCGCAGCGCGAGCGCCGCCGGCACGTAGCGCACCTCGTCCACCGTGGCGCGGGCGGTCTGGCTGATGCGCCGGCGCGTGTAGGTGGAGAGCGCGTCCAG
>NZ_CALUMA010000005.1 GCF_944321625.1 uncultured Slackia sp. | reverse complement strand
CAATTCGGCATGTGTTCCCGCGGGTTCGGCATTCGCTCCCGCGGGTTCGGCATGTGTTCCCGCGGGTTCGGCTTCGACTGAAGCGTCGCTCGCCCCAGACCTTTCCAAGGTCGCTGTCTCTTCTCGCGCCGCCGATGCCCCGTTTGGCTCTTTGGACACGAGCGTTTCATGCGATTCGGAGGCTTCATACGCATCGGAAGCTTCCGCAAGGATCGCCACGACGAAGGAGGCAATCGCTGGCTCTGTTGCCTCTTTGGTCGCAACGATGCCGGCGACGCACGAGGACCGGCTTTCAGCCGACTACCTGATTATCGGCAACTCTGCCGCCGGCATCGCTGCGGCGGAAACGCTGCGGGCGTGCGACGGGCAGGCGCGCATCCTCATGGTGTCCGACGAGCCGTATCCCGCGTATGGCCGTCCGCTTATCTCGTATCTGCTCGAAGGCAAAACCGATGGCGCCCATCTTGGCTACAAGAGTGACGATTTCTACGCGTCGCGCGGCATAAAGACCCTGTTCGGGCCAGACCATAAAGTGGTCAAGCTCGACCCCGTTGTCCATGAGGCCGCCTGCGTGGATGGCTGCGTGATCGCGTACGGGAAATGCCTGCTCGCTACCGGAAGCGTGGCGTTTGTGCCCGACATCGAGGACATGGAGGGGCGCTCCAACGTGCACCGCTTCATGACGCTCGACGACGCGCTGGGCGCCTGGGAAGATGCGATCGAGGCCACCGAGCGCGCCCATGCCGAGGGCAGGGAGAGCCGCGCGGTGGTGGTTGGCGGCGGCCTTATCGGGCTGAAGGCTGCCGAGGCCCTTTCGCACCACGTGGATGACGTGGTGGTGTTCGAGCGCAACAAGCGCATTCTTCCCGCCGTGCTCGATGCTGAAGGCGCGGGCATGGTGGCGCGCATGCTCTTGCAGCGCGGCATCGAGTGCCGGCCGGGCGTGAGCGCCGAGGCGCTTCTGGGCGAGGGCGACCGCGTGACCCATGCGCGCCTGACCACCGGCGAAGACTTGCCCTGCGACATGGTGGTTGTGGCGGTGGGCGTGCGACCGGCATCGGCGCTTGCGGTCGAGGCGGGCGCAGAGCAGGGCAGGGGCCTGGTGACGGGTACCGATTTGCAGACGACGCTTCCCGATGTGTATGCGGCGGGCGACGTGACGCAGGTGACCGATCGCCTCACCGGAGCGCAGCGTCCGCTTGCGCTGTGGCCGAACGCCGTGGAGCAGGGACGGATTGCTGCGTTGCATATGGCGGGTGTGGCCGATGCGCCCGCATTTGTGGACTCGTTCGCTATCAATGCGGTCGATTTCTACGACATATCGCTTCTGACCTCGGGGATCATCAACCCGCCAGAAGACGAGACGGCGCATGCGGAAAGCTTCGCGCAGCTTCTGGGGGAGGGTTGCGACGCCGATGCCGTATATAGGTCATACGCTGTGGAGGATGGCGATGCCTATGCGAAATTCGTCGCGCGTGACGGCAAACTCGTCGGGTACGTGCTGCTCAACCGTCCCGAAGGAGCGGGCGTCTACACTGCTATGATCGAAAACGAAGCGACTCTCGCGTCGCTTGACGCCTCCGTATTCGACCGCGCGCCGCAGAATCTCGATTTTGCGAAGGATGCGCGCTGGGCGAGGCTCCATAAAGGATATCCCTCCAACCGTCAGAGAAACGGCTGGCCGCGCGATACCGCTGCAGCATCCGCTTCGACTGCGGCCGGCACATGCGGAACCCCCGGAACCCCTGTGGACTCCTCCTCCATGCAATGCGACCGGGTCCCGGCCGGCTCGTGCTCTCCGAAAGAAGGTGCCCAATCATGATGACATCCATCGAAAACAGCAAGGCGGTCGTCACGCTCGGCACCGCCCATTTCAAAGAGGCCAACGAGGCCGTGCGCGCCGCGCTCGACGCCACCGATACCGTTGAGCTGCGCGACGTGTTCGCCCAGCGCTATCTTGGCTGCGGCATGCCGGCGGGCAAGCGGCTCGAGATCCACGGCGTTCCCGGAAACGACATGGCGTGCTACATGGACGGCGGCTCCATCGAGGTGTTCGGCAACGCTCAGGACCAGGTGGCAAACACCATGAACCACGGCGATATCGTCATCCATGGGCGCGTGGGCGACGCGGCGGGGTACGGCATGCGTGGCGGCCGCATCCTCGTGCGCGACGGTTGCGGGTGGCGCGTGGGCATCCATATGAAGGAGTTCGGCGCACATCGACCCGTCATCGTGATCGGTGGCGATGCGGGCAGCTTTCTCGGTGAATACATGGCGGGCGGCATCATCGTGCTGCTCGGACACGCTGGCCCGTATGTCGCGCGCGGCATGCACGGCGGTGTGATCTATCTCCGCCATGCGCTCGATGAGTGCGATGTGCCTGATGGCGTGGTGCAGGAGCCCGTCGACGAACAGGATCGCGCCATCCTCGCGCGCCTCCTCGGCGAATACAACGCTGCCTTTGCAGACGATTTCAGGGCCGCAGACGGCCACGCCAATGCATCGGCAACAGACGAGTTCGTCCGCCTGCGCCCCGCCACCTCCCGCCCCTACGCCAACCTCTATACGTAGGTCGGAGCTTGTCACGCCACATTCGGCCCGCTTTCTCAAACAAATCCCGTCATTTTGACGCTAAAACTCGCCAATGGAGGCAAAAACAGCGTCAAAATGACGGGATAACTGCATGCTTAAGCAACGTGGGGAATGCCATAGTGGTTCATGAGCGTAACAAGGGGGAGCCCGAGTCGCACGTCATCGTAGGTGAATCTCATGACGCGTAGGCCGGTTGAGGTGAGGGCGGCCTCTCGGTTGCGTTCTTGGCGCAGCGTCTGCAGAACGCTGTGGTTTTTGAGCATCTGCTCATCTTCGAGCTTCACCATTCCGTCGAATTCTCCTGCGACATCGGATTGACCGCTCAATCGCCAAAGGAAATCAACCCTGTACGTTCTTCCTTTGTAGAGGGGATGGGGGATTGGCGCTTGTAGTTCGGGCAGTGCGAATCCCTCCTCGATCATGACAGCCCGTGCCATTGATTCGCCGCCACTTTCGCTTAGGGGGTTAGCGTGTAGGGCGATTTTGGATGCTTTAAACGCTCCGTATTGGCCGCTTGATTCAATAAGGTCGAGAAACTGCCGTTTGCTTATATCGAGGTTGCGTAGAGCCGAATCGGCTATGGGCAGCCCTTCGGTCAAGCTTAAGCGAAAGAGACAATCTATCGTTGTTTCCAAGAGGGGTGTTACGGGAATTCCTTGCACGTATGCAGGCTCAAGCTCTTTCTTACAGTGATGCACGATGATGCCTCGGCTCTTTTGGCAGGTGGGGCCAATATGGGCGACATGGATTTGATTGAGCAGGCGGTTTGGCACGTAGAGGCCATGAAGGGCTGCTGCGGTATAAAAGCTAAACACCCATTCAGGATGAAGGGTGTGCAGTCCTCGCGCCATCCAAAGCGCGCGGTCGTTCGGTGAAAGGCTGCTCCATGTATCGGTGCGGGCATAAAGGCTGCGATGGGGAGAGCGGACAAGGTCGGATCTTAGGTATTTCTGCAAGGCGCTCTTATCTGCTCGATTGAGTGGTGCGAGGCACGATTGACGCGCCTCTGCCTCAGTTAGCAAAGAATCGATGCGTTCGGTGACGAAACGGTGCATGAGGCCTCCGATCTGGGAAATCATAAGGTTGCAACCTTCGGCTTTCTAGAAATACCCTACCATGCAAACCTTGCCGAACCCTTGCGAAAACCTTGCCGCAATCTTGCCCGAAACTTGCTCGAATTCCTTCTTGATCCACGTTGATCCTGGCAAAACCTCGCCGAGGTTGTCTTCGGCCTTTTACTGGATTTTCATCAGATTGCCGTAGAACTCTAAGAGTCCACCGATGCTCTTCTTTGTTTGAACCGACAACGGTTCTGATTCGGAGCATTGTGAGGGCACCTCATCCATTGTGGGAGGCTGAGAGCTATTCGCCCGCTGGGCATGGGTGAGCGTTTGAGTATCTCGCCTGCCGTACGGGCCAGAGGGCGCCTTCTGCTTGGCTCCGCCTGTTGCTTGCGCTCATCATGTCTTTGGAGCAGGAAAAGAGAAACTAGTGCCTTAATCTGGTAAAATGGCATAAGTAAGTTCGGCAAAGGAGATGCTCGTGACAACAGTCCTCTAGCCAATTCGATGAAAAGAACGAATGCGAAGGCGCAAGACGCGCCTTGGTTTCTGCGCTCGAAATGGAAAGAGGAATAATCATGCTGCATAACGATTGTTATAACCCGGATGTCTCTTATGCTTTGGCTCGCGATGCGGCGTTGCGCGTTCTAACGGACTCTTGTATCAAAGATGCCGTTTTTCTCGTAGGAGGGCTTGTGCCCTGGATGGCCTCCGGGGGCAATTCGCCACGATTGCACGGCGATGTAGATTTTACTGTTCCGATTGATGCCATGCCGACTGTGCGAAGGTGGTTGATGGAATCGGGATTGTACGCCGCCGCTCTTGATTCCCAAAATTTGCGATGCAATGCGGCCCGTGCCGACTACGGAGTGCACGCTTTAATCGATGGCGTGATCGTAAGCTTTTGCCCGTTCTATTTTGAAGGGCGCACGTTGCACCAGCGCAATGCCTCGCTGCTGTGCGCCGATGGTTTTGAGGCGTTGTTTGCCGCCGACATCGAAGGCATCGATGAGAAAGACTATATCGAGAAGCGCGTTTTGCCTGATGGTGGGAAGATAGGGAGTTCAACGCTTGAGGCGTGTCGCGCTGCAAAGGTTTGCAGCGACCGCCCGAAAGACCAGATTGACATTGCTGAGATTGATCGGCTGGGATACGACGAGCAGCGTTTCGAGCGGTTGCGTTCCGCCTTTGAGGCCATGACAATCACATGCGTGGCGCACGAAAATTAGCTTTGGCTGATACCGCCATACAAATCCCGTCATTTTGACGTTATTTTTGCCATAATGGGCGTGTTTTAGCGTCAAAATGACGGGAAAACTTAGGGAAGAGAGCGGGGCGGTTGCCGATTGCTGGCAACGCCCCCCGCTGCGGTGTTAGCAGTAGAACAGCATGTCGTCGTAGGTGGGGACGGGCCAGTAGTCGGCCGCTACGATGCGCTCCATCGCGTCGACGGTGGCGCGCAGCTCGCTCATCGCGGGAGCCACCTCGTGCGCGTACACGTTGGCGCGCTCCTGGAAATCCTCCTGCGTCTCGGCGACGGCGTGAATGGAGGCAAGCGCGTCAAGGCTCTCATAGATGGCGTGCACGCCCCGCGTCAGCATGTCGAGTTCGCGCTGCTCATCCTCCATCGGTGCCGCCGGCGCAACCCGAACGATGGTGTCGATGCCCTTGGCGATCTTGGTGGCATAGGCGCTCACCTGCGGCAGATACGTGCGACGCGCCATGCGCTCCATCGTGTTGGCCTCGATGTTCATGCGCTTGCAGTATTTCTCCAGCTTGACCTCGTAGCGGCTGCGCGCCTCGGTCTCGGAGAGCACGCCCATCTCCTTGAAGAGCTCCAGGTTCTTGGGTGCCACGAAACACGGCAGCGCGTCGGCGGTTGTGGGCAGGTTTGCCAGGCCGCGGCGCTCGGCCTCCTCGTGCCATTCCTCGGAATAGCCGTTGCCGGCGAACAGGATGCGATGGTGATCGGTGAGCGTCTGCTTGATGTAGGCGAGCGCCGCGGAGGGGAATTCGTCGGCGGGCACGTCTTCCAGCGCGTCGGCGAAGCTCTTGAGCGACTTGGCCACGGCGGTGTCGAGCACCATGTTGGCATCGGACACGTTCACGGCCGACCCCGGCATGCGGAACTCGAACTTGTTGCCCGTGAACGCGAAGGGGCTGGTGCGGTTGCGGTCGGTGGCATCGCGCTGCAGGTTGGGCAGCACGTCGACGCCAAAATCGATCAGCGTATGCGTGGCGTGCGGGGCGGGCGCGCCGGCGACGATCTTGTCCACGATCTCTTGCAGCTGATCGCCCAGGAAGATGGAGATGATAGCCGGCGGCGCCTCGTTCGCGCCCAGGCGATGGTCATTTCCGCAGGTGGCAACGCTCATGCGCAGCAGGTCCTGATAGTCGTCCACCGCCTCGATGATGCAGGCGAGGAACACCAGGAACTGCAGGTTGTCCTCGGGGGTGTCGCCGGGGTCGAGCAGGTTGGCGCTTTCGGTGGCAAGCGACCAGTTGTTGTGCTTGCCGCTTCCGTTGATGCCCTCGAACGGCTTCTCATGCTGCAGGCACACCAGGCCGTGGTGGCTGGCCAGAAGGCGCATTTCCTCCATGATGAGGAGGTTCTGGTCCACTGCCACGTTGGCGTTGGCGAACACCGGCGCGAGCTCGTGCTGGGCGGGCGCGACCTCGTTATGCTTGGTCTTGGCGGGAATGCCCATGGCCCACAATGCGTCGTCGAGCTCCTTCATGAACGCGTTCACCGTGGGGCGGATGGCGCCGAAGTAGTGCTCCTCGAGCTCCTGGCCCTTGCACGGCGGCGCGCCGAACAGCGTGCGGCCCGTCATAATCAGGTCCTGACGCTTGGCGTAGTCATCCTCGGGAATCAGGAAATACTCCTGCTCGTTGCCGATGGTGGGCGTGACCGAACGCGGGTGCTTGCCGAACAGCGCCAGCACGCGCTTGGCCTGCGCGTCGATGGCGGCCATGGAGCGCAAAAGCGGCGTCTTCTTGTCCAGCGCCTCGCCGGTGTAAGAGCAAAACGCGGTGGGGATGCACAGCACCTCGTCCTTGATGAACGCCGGAGAAGTGGGGTCCCATGCGGTGTAGCCGCGCGCCTCGAAGGTTGCGCGCAGGCCGCCGTTGGGGAAACTCGACGCGTCGGGCTCGCCTTGCACGAGTTCCTTGCCGCTGAACTTGGCGATGGCGGTGCCGTCGCCCACGGGCTCCAGGAATCCGTCGTGCTTCTCGGACGTGATGCATGAAAGCGGTTGGAACCAGTGCGCGTAGTGCGTGGCGCCGCGCTCGAGCGCCCACTCCTTCATGGCGTGAGCCACGGCGTTCGCCACGTCGAGCGCGAGCGGTTCTCCCTCCTTGATGGTGCGGTTGAGCTGTTTGTACACATCCGATGGCAGATACTTCTTCATCATGTGGTCCGAGAAGACCATGGTGCCGAAGCGCTCCTCTAATGCAGTCATGGACGGTCCTTTCTCTGCTTCATTTGTATGACCCGCTTGGTATCAGCTTATGCGCGGCCTGTTTCGCCGTAGTTGCGCGCTTGTTGCAGAAGGGGGACGATTCCGTTTCGTGCGGGTGACGAGCATGTTTCCAGTGAGGAACGGCTGTGTTTCCGTCAGGAAAACATGGAGGTAGGAGGCGTTGAGCCTTGCGCCGGCTTGCCGGCATCCTTGAGCATCGGGGCGTTTTCTTATATATAATGTTCGGCATGCTTGACGGAATCATTTCATTCTTACGACGCGAAGCGGTGCTGTGCATCGCTTTTCTGTGCGCGGCCGTTTCGTTCGCGTTCGTGCCGTTCGACGCCGCCCAGGTGACTGCCTCCGTTGACGTGCGCGTTATCGTGCTCCTGTTTTGCCTCATGGCGACCGTCGCGGGCCTTAAAGAGTGCGGCTTGTTTTCGTGGTGCGCGGCAAAGCTGCTTGCTCGGGGCGAATCGGTGCGCGTCGTGGCATTCATCCTTGTGATGCTGCCGTTTTTCGCCTCCATGCTCGTGACGAACGATGTGTCGCTTATCGCGTTCGTGCCCTTCGCCATCATGGCGCTTGGCGCCGCCGGCCGGGCTGATCTTATCGTGCGCGTGTGCGTGCTGCAGGCGATCGCCGCCAATCTGGGCGGCATGGTTACGCCGGTGGGTAATCCGCAGAATCTCTTTATTTACACGCATTTTCATATCGGGCTCATGGATTTCTTCGCGGCGCTGCTTCCGTTCGCGCTGCTCACGTTCGTGCTGCTCGGTGCGGCGTGCTTAGCGCTAGGGAAGAGTCCCGTCAGCGTGCGCATCCCCTGCGACGAGACGCGCATCGCCAGGAGGCGGTTCGCGTTCCACCTGGCACTGTTTGCGCTGTGCCTTCTGTGCGTGGCGCGCGTGCTTTCGTACCAGGTGCTGCTGGTTGTGGTGCTAGTTGCCTTGCTCGCGTTTGATCGAAAGACGTTTAAGCAGGTCGACTACGGCCTTCTGGGCACGTTCGTGTGCTTTTTCGTGTTCTCTGGCAACATCGCCCATATCCCGGCGGTGTCGGATTGCTTGCGAGGGCTAATGGACGCGCATCCGCTGCTTACCAGCGTCGCGGCGAGCCAGGTGATAAGCAATGTTCCCGCTGCCGTGCTGCTTGCGGGTTTCACCGACAACTGGCATTCGCTTCTTCTGGGCGTCGACTTGGGCGGCTTGGGTACGCCCATCGCGTCGCTTGCAAGCCTCATCGCGTTCAGGCTGTACATGCATACGCCCGGCGCGCGTGCGGGGGCGTTCATGAGGGAGTTCGCTTGCGCCAACGTTGCCGGTCTGGCCGCAATGCTCGGGCTTTACGCGCTACTGTTCGTTCTGTGAGCAAGGGGCTGTCCACAGTTGGGCTTGCGAGGGCGGAGGTGCAGCGAGCACGAGGGCGCCTACGCGGGCGCGGCGCGCAAAAGCGTGGCGTATACGCGGGTGCGGCGAGCATAGGCGAGTGCGGACGGGAGCGGGCAAACATGGATAGGCATGGATAGGCATGGATAGGCTTTGGCAAACATAGGCAGGCGCGGACGGGAACGGGGCAAGGATGGGCGCCATGATGCGCACCCGGCCGACTCCTTATTTTGGCTTGGCTTTGCGAAGTCGCTGTAAAGCCGCAAAATTCCCTCTTGCGCGCACGCGGCCAGGCGCTATAATGCAACGGTTTCTATTTATCACATGCTTGCGCGACCCACGCTCGCGAGTGGCCACCCGAAAAAGGCTGCGAGCACGGGGAAGACCGCAGGCAGAGGCTTAACGAATGGAGAGTGCAATGACGAAAGTCAGCATCAAGACCCTGCTCGAGGCAGGCGCCCACTTCGGTCATCAGACCCGCCGCTGGAACCCCAAAATGAAGCCGAACATCTTCGGCAGCCGCGGCGACATCTACATCCTTGATCTCAAGCAGACCCTCATCGGCATGGACCAGGCCTATACCTTCGTGGAGCAGACCGCTGCCAAGGGCGGCACCGTGCTGTTCGTGGGCACCAAGAAGCAGGCCCAGGAGGCCATCGCCGCCGAGGCCGACCGCTGCGGCATGCCCTACGTGAACGCCCGTTGGCTGGGCGGCATGCTCACCAACTTTGTGACCATCCGCTCCCGCGTGGCCCGCATGGAGGAGCTCGAGGCCATGGAGACCGACGGCCGCATGGAGGTTCTGCCTAAGAAGGAGCAGATCATCCTGCGCAAGGAGCTCGCCAAGCTGCAGACCAACCTCAACGGCATCCGCAACATGAAGAAGATCCCCGACGCCATCTTCGTCGTGGACACCAACCGCGAGCAGCTGGCCATCAAGGAGGCCAAGCGCCTGGGCATCCCTGTGGTGGGCACCCTGGACACCAACTGCGACCCCGATGACGTCGAGTACGGCATCCCCGCCAACGACGACGCCATCCGCTCCGTCAAGCTGCTGTCCACCTTCATCGCCGACGCCGTGATCGCCGCCACCGGCGCTCCCGTGCTCGAGGAGGAGATGCTCGCTCAGGCTGGCGAGGCTGAGGCTGCTGCCGAGGCTCCCGCTGCCGAATAGCGAACCGCTTGTGAGCAGTGCCGCCCGGATCGCAAGTCTGGGCGGCTCGTTTGAGAAAACGCCCGCGTAATTTTCGAAGAGAAAAGGAATCCAAACATGGCTATTACCGCCGCTATGGTTAAGGAACTGCGCGAGATGACCGGTGCCGGCATGATGGAGTGCAAGAAGGCGCTCACCGAGGCCGAAGGCGATATGGACAAGGCCGTCGACGTGCTGCGCACCCGTGGTCTGGCCGCCGTCGCCAAGAAGGCCGGCCGTGCCACCAACGAGGGCACCGTCATGGCTCTGGTCTCCGAGGACGGCAAGACCGGCGCTGTGGTCGAGCTCAACTGCGAGACCGACTTCGTGGGCATGAACGAGAAGTTCAAGGCCTACGCCGAGAAGATCGCCCGTGCTGCCATCGCCGCCAAGCCCGCCGACATGGACGCCCTCAAGGCTGCCGAGGTCGACGGCGAGACCGTCGAGGCTGTCATCACCGACTGCATCCACGTGATGGGTGAGAACACCCAGCTCGCTCGCTTCGCCGTGGAAGAGGCCGGCGCTGTTTCTTCCTACATCCACATGGGTGGCAAGATCGGCGTTCTGGTTGCCTTCGACGTCGACGGCATCGACGTGACCTCCGACGAGTTCAAGCAGTACGGCCGCGACGTTGCTATGCAGGTGGCCGCGGTTTCCCCGATCGCCGCTAACCGCGAGCAGGTTGACCCCGCCGTGGTCGAGCACGAGATGGGCATCTACAAGGCTCAGGCTGCTGAGTCCGGCAAGCCCGAGGCCATTCAGGAGAAGATCGCCACGGGTCGTCTGGAGAAGTTCTTCAAGGAGCAGTGCCTCACCGAGCAGGCCTTCGTGAAGGACCCCGACCAGTCCGTCGCTCAGTACACCGACGCTGTTGCCAAGAAGCTCGGCGGCACCATCAAGGTCGTCGACTTCAAGCGCTTCGCCCTGGGTGAGTAGTTTTTAAGGCCGTTCTTCCGAACGGCCTTTTTCGTATTAAACGATACGACGCTGCGGCCCGCTCCAGCACCGATTCTTCGCGCGCTTTCGGAAGCTCGCGTACGAAGTACGCTTCGCTTCCGAAACCCCACGAATCTCCGGCACTGGAGCGGGCCTCGCTGTTTCGTTCCGTGCCTCGAAGCTTGAAAGCTCTGGTCGTCTGACATAGCCTTTATTCTTCGATGCGTACGAAGTACGCTCGGCCGCATGACGGGGCTATCTTCGGCACCTCGTCGCGTCTCGCTGTTTTTGATGGATCTGGAAGTGCGCGCGAAGTACGCTTCGCCTCCGAGAGCCCACGAATCTCCGGTGCGAGGGCGGCTTTCGCTGTTTCATGCCACGTCTCGAGGGTTGCCTGCTGGGCCGACCCTGCGCATGTGCACGTATTTATTCAAAAAACGCCAATTATTTTGAGTTGCGAACTCTGTGTACAAGGGAATCCCTTCGTTGAAGGAGCTTTGGAGGCGCTTCGGCGCGGTAAGACTATCTCTTTGGCTCGGCAGCGATATGAAAAACGCGGTTTCCAAATGCAATTGGCCTCCGCAAAGGCTTTTCATCGATTAATGGGAGTTCGCAACTCGAAAATAATGGCGTTTTTCACCAAATATGTTGTACATGGAGTTCGTAATTCGATAAATTTGACGTGTTATGCGAGGAGCGATTCGAAGGGAGGTGGGGTCATGTCTAAGAAAGCGAAACGCGTGCCTAAGCGCGGGGCGGTGTGGCATTTGTCTGCCGAAGAGGCAACGCTTGCCAAGAAGCCGCGTTATAACGGGTTCGCATGCGGGCACGGTGCGCACGGCGATGCCAAATACAATCGGGCGCGCGTCAACCGCGCATGGAAGCGCGACATGCAGAAGGGGCCTCACGGCCCCTTCTTTGTATCTTCGAAGATTTGCTTGCCTGAAACGACTCGCCTTGTTTCCGAATGGCTCTGCTTGATCGAGGTTCCGTCCTTTGTCTATGAGTGACTTTGCTTGGCCGAAGTCCCGCCTCTCGTTTCTTACTGGCGAGGAGTTCGGGCGCGAACGAGCTCGATGGCCTCTTTGCCGGTGAGGTGCTCGATATTGAGTTCGAACATGAGGAGCGATTTCCAGAAAGCATCAATTTCTTTGTCTTCGGCCTCCTGGGGCATGGCGGGGGCGTAGCGGCGGTTCAGGAGCCTGATGGCGTCGCGTTTCTCGCTCTCGTCCTCGATGATGCGTACGCATCCGAATGCGATGGCGCTGCGGAAGAAGGTCGTGAACTTCTGAGGCTCCACGATGTCTTGGTCGATAACGCAGAACGAAGCTTTGGGCTCGTGCAGCAACGCATCGATCTTGTGGCCTGTCTTTGCGCTGTGGAATACGATGCGGTTTCGCTCTGGGTCGTACGCGTAGCTCAAGGGCACGGCGTAGGGATAGCCGTCGTCTCCTGCCACTGCCAGCACGCCTGACGTTCCGCGTGCAAGAATCTCTGCGGTCGATTCTCGATCAAGTTCCTGCGTCTTGCGTCGCATGGCTCTGAATTCCATGGGTTCTCCCTCCGATGTGTCGCGTGGCACGATTCGTGGTCGCTGCTGATTGTAGCCTACGCGTAAACGAAGCCTGCTAAAGATAGAAGAGATTCGGCCCAATGGCTTGCACGGGCCTGGGGTTTGGATGCCAAACAGGGGTAATATTTTACGAAGAGGGTTTTCTTGCGGCGATATAATTATGTCACGCTGTGACGCTATGTTCGCCATCAGCGACGTGCCGCTTTCTCGTCAGCCATGAGAGGGGACGATTATGACCGATACGCCCGTCAATCCGACGAATCCCGAAACCAATGAAACGCCCAGTCAGCCTCAACAGCCGCAGCAACAGGCGCAACCGCAGGCACAGCAGCCCGTGCAGCCCGCTGCGTGCGCACAGCCTGCGCAACCGCAACAACCTGCACAGCCGCAGCAGCCGGCACAGCCTGCGCAGCCGTATGGCTTCCAGCCCAACCAGGGTCAGCCGCAGCAGCCATGGCAGGCGAACGGCCCCCAGCCTCAGCAGCCATGGCAGGCGGCTGGCTCTCAGCCTCAACCTGGGCAGACCTACGCGCCGCAACCTGGTCAGCCTTATGCGGCTCAGCCCGGGCAGCCTTATGCGCAGCCTCGAAGCGAGGGCAAAGCAATCGCTGCGCTCGTGTGCGGCATCCTGTCCATTGTGCTGTGCGCCGGCACGCTTTTCGGACTCGCGCTCGGTATCGTCGCCATCGTTCTGGCTTCGTCCTACGTGAAGCAGAATGGCCCGAATACCAAGGCCAAGATAGGCAAGATCTGCGGCATCATCGGCTCCATCCTCTCGGCGCTCGCGTTCGTGTTCACGATGTTCGTCGGCTGTTCGCTGCTTGCCGCGGTGGGCGGGGCGTCGATTGCCGACTCCACGTCGAGCTCTTCTGCCTCCTCGACATATGATGATTCCGCAAGCGATTCTTCCAGTGACGCTCCTTCCAGCGAGTCCTGGGCGGCCGACGCCGAAACCGAGGAAGCGATACGGCAGGACCTTGAGCCGCGTCTTGACGCATGGGTCAACCAAACGCCCGAAGGCCTCGCCGAAGTCGCCCAGATGTCGAACGAGGAGTTCCAGGCGTCAACCGGTTTCCAGCTGTCCGACATCGGCATCGACCCTGAGGAGTATGCCAAGTGGCAGCTCGATGGCGTGACATACACAATCGAAGGAGTTTACGCTCAGGATGACGGATCGATTGAGGTGGGCGTCGGGTTCGAGAGCATCGGAGGTCTGCCGTTCCAGACCGCGTACGAATACCTCGTGCAGGAATATATCGAGGGCGGCGGCGACCGCAACGACACCCAAAAACTGCATGACCTTTTCCTCGAGGCGCAGGATATGGTGTATATGAATGAGGTGCCCGGCGGCGTGATCGTTGGCTACCAATACGCGATGTTCTACTACAACCAGACCGACGACGGCTCCTGGCAGCTCGATACTGAGCGTTGGCGCTATGAGATGGAAAACCTGTTCGCGCCCACGCGCGATTACGTGATGCCCGCCATTTTGAACGAGGGATAGCGGTGTAACGCGTGACCGGTTGAGGGCGCGGATGGTTTTTGTCTGCAGGCATCGGGGCGGTGTTTGCCTACTGTCGTTTGATGTGTGCGGTGCATTGCGTGCGGTCATGCGGTGCTTTTGCTGTGCAAGCTTGACGTGTACGGGGCGCGGCGCGATTTTCGCCCTATGGTTTTTGGAGGAGGTTGAGCCTTGGGGGTTCAACCTCTTTTTCGTTTTTGGGACAATAGCGGGCGGACCAAATTGCCCCTTGGGATGCGTCCGGCGTATGACGGCGCTTTCCGGTGGGTATCGAGGCATCGTTTCCGCTGCGGCATCGCGCCGCAGGAAGATGCCGCATGATTGCGAATGCAAAGGGGGATTCCCAATGGCCAAAGAAATGATCGTCGTCGAAGGCGGCACGCCGCTGACGGGCGAAGTGAAGATTTCCGGCGCGAAGAACTCCGCGCTTAAGCTGATCGCCGCATCCATTCTGGGGCAGGGCGAAACCACGCTGCACAACGTGCCCCTTATTTCCGATATCACGGTGATGTCCAAGGTGCTTGAAAAGCTGGGCGCCCGCGTTTCGCGCGAAGGGCATTCGCTCACGGTGGACACCAAGGATCTCGACACCTGGGAAACGCCCTATGAGCTCGTGTCCAAGATGCGCGCCTCCATCGCCGTGCTGGGACCGCTCGTGGCACGTTTCGGCCAGGCCCGTGTTGCCATGCCGGGCGGCTGCAACCTGGGCGCGCGCAAGATCGACATGCATATGATTGGCATGCATGCGCTGGGCGTGAACTTCGAGACTGACCACGGCTATATCAACGCGACTACTCCCAACGGCCTGCACGGCGCTTACGTGGCGCTCGATTTCCCCAGCGTGGGAGCCACCGAGAACACCATGATGTGCGCGGTCACCGCCAAGGGCCAGACCATCATCGAGAACGCTGCGCGCGAACCCGAGATTGAGGACCTCGCCGACATGCTCAACGCCATGGGCGCCAAGGTGTCGGGCGCCGGTTCGCCCACCATCATCGTGGAGGGCGTGGACCTGTCCGACCTGCATCCCTGCGAGCACACCACGGTGGGCGACCGCATCGAGGCCGGCACGTTCCTGGTGGGCGGCGCCATGATGGGCGGCCCTGTGACCGTGCGCGGCATCGAGCCCGGCTTCCTGCGCATGGCGCTCATGAAGCTTTCCGCCATGGGATGCGCGGTCGAGATCGGCGATGACTGGATCACCGTGTCGCGCAAGGGCCCGCTCAAGGCCATCGACATCCAGACGCTGCCGCATCCTGGCTTTCCCACCGACCTCCAGGCGCAGTTCATGCTGCTCGCGGCGGTGGCGCAGGGCAACTCCGTCATCACCGAGAACGTGTTCGAGAACCGCTTCATGTTCGCCGACGAGATCGGCCGCATGGGCGCCGAGGTCACTATCGAGGACCATCATGCCATCGTGAGCGGCGTGGACAGGCTCCAGGGCACCGACGTCAAGGCGACCGACCTGCGTTGCGGCGCGGCGCTCGTCCTGGCGGGCATCTTCGCCGAGGGCACCACGCGTGTGCACAAGATCCATCACATCGATCGCGGCTACGAGGACTACGTGGGCAAGCTGACCGGCCTGGGCGCGCGTCTGCATCGCGAGCCCGATGAGGACATCGACTGGTAGGCGGCGCTGCCCATGGTGACACGCCGACCGTCCAGCTCGCAGTTCAAGCGCACCTCTCGCCAGGTGCGCCAGGCTACGATTAAAAGCCAGCTTCCCAGCGAGTCTTCATCGATCTATTCGCGTAAGAAGAAGTTTTCCGATACGCGTCGCGCCCGCACTGCGCAACGCGGCGAAATACACCAGGTGCTGCCCAGCACTTCGACGCGCGAAAGCCGTCGCGCCTATGAGAACCGCATCGGGCAGCGTGACTACCTGAAGCGCTCGGTCGATGCCGGCAGGCGCCGTAAGGCTGTCATCGGCATCGCGCTGGCGATCGTCGTGCTGGTTGTGGCGGGCGTCGCTGCGAGCTTCGTCTACATCGGCAATATCGACCCGCGCCTTTGCATCTCGGATGGGGGAGCGCTCTCCGAAGTGCTCGCTCCCGCCGAAGATGGCCAGACAGATGCGGCGGACGGCGTCCAAGACGTCGGGGAATACACCATACTCGCCGCAAGCTACGATGACCCCGGTGCGATTGAAGCCGTCGCGCTCGTGCGCACCGACGCTTCAAGCGGTCAGGCGACCGTGGTGACCATGCCGGGCGCTGTGCAGCTGCCCGACGGATCGCAGACCCTTTCCGATGCGTACGCCCAGGGCGGCGACGCTGCACTCGCCCAGGCGGTGGAAGAGATCGCAGGCGTTCAGGCGGTTCATTACGCGCGCACCGATGCTGCGGGCCTCGAGGGGCTGGTGGATGCGCTCGGCGGCATATCCGTGACGCTTCCCGCCGAGGTGTCCGACCCCGATGCGGGCGATATGACGCTTCCCTCCGGCTTCCAGACCATCAACGGCCAGCAGGCGTTGTTCCTGTGCCGCGCCAACGATTTCGACCAGCCCGACGACGGCAGGGCCGCGCATATGGCCCAGGTGGCGGCGGGGATGCTGTCCAAGGCGTCGGCGCTCGACGGCATCGGCTACTACCTGGATATGGACAAGATCGCCAATTGCCTGAAGACTGATATGGACGTGCGTGCGCTCGGCTCCTTTGTGAAGTCGCTGCGCGGGCTTGAGCTTGGTTCGGTCATGTCGGGTGCCATGCCCGTGCAGTCCTACACCTCGGACGGCGCTCGCGTCGTGACCATGGACGAAGACGCATGGACCACGATGATGGAGCGCGTCAAGCAGGGGCAGACTCCCAAGGAGTCCCTTGAGGACGTTGTGGCGTCGGTCGACGGCGATTCGTTCAGCATCACCGTCAACAACGGCGGCGGCGTCGAGGGCGCGGCTGCCGAGGCGGCGAATCTGCTTGAAGAAGGCGGGCTCAAGGTTTCCTCCGTGGGCAACGCCAACATGCAGGTCTACGACGAGACGCTGGTCATCTACAAGGAAGAGAAGTTCGAGCAGCAGGCGAATGCCGTGGTTGCTTTGCTGGGGCATGGCCGCGCCGTATGGGATTCCATCCACTACACGTTTGACACCGATATCCTCGTGGTCGTCGGCTCCGACTGGGGCGCCGATGAAGAGGGCGTGACGGATGCCGCGGAGGGCGATCAGGGCGATACTGCGGCCAGCGGAACCGACAGCGGAGCCACCGATGGCTCAACGGGCGACGGCCTGGCTGAGGGCGCGGAAACGTCTGATGTCGGTGCTGTCGAATAAGGTGCGACTGGAAACCGGCGGGCCATCCGCCGGCTTTCCTTGATGAAGAGCGAATTGTGCGTCGCGTGAACGGGGCGCTAGGAAGGGTTTCGATGCTCAACGAGATCTATCAGATGTTGGATCCCATCGCGTTTCAGGTGGGGCCGTTTGCGGTGCGCTGGTACGGGCTTGCCTATATCGCGGGATTCATCTGCGCGTTTCTGGTGATGGCGAACCTTGCCAAGCGCTGGAAGGTGCGCGTCGACGAGGATTCGTTTTTCACCATCGTGTTCGCCGTCATCATCGGCGTCATCCTGGGCGGTCGCCTGGGATATGTGCTGTTTTACGGCGACGGGTTCTATCTCGAGCATCCGGAAAAGATTCTTGCGTTCAACGAGGGCGGCATGAGCTTCCACGGCGGACTCATCGGCGTGCTCGTGGGCGGCATGGTGGCGGCAAAGATCACGCGCATGCCGTTTCTCACGCTTGCCGACATGGGGTGCATCGGGGCCGCCATCGGGCTCTTCTTCGGACGCTGCGCGAACTTCGTGAACGGCGAGCTGTGGGGCGCTCCCACCGACCTGCCGTGGGGCGTGGTGTTCGGTGGCGCGGCGGGCGAGGTGGCACGCCATCCTTCGCAGCTCTACGAGGCGCTGCTCGAGGGCGTGATCATCTTCATCGTGCTGTTCGCGCTTTCGCGCAAGAAGCCGCCTCTGCCGCGCGGTACGCACTTCGGCCTCTTCCTGATCATGTACGGCATGTTCCGCTTCCTGATCGAGTTCATCCGCGAGCCCGACGTGCAGTTGGGCTATCTGTGGGGCGGCTGGCTCACCATGGGACAACTCCTGTCGCTACCGCTCGTGCTTGCCGGTATCGTCATCCTGATTTATGCCCTTAAGATGAAGCTTCCTCAGCAGGGCGTTGCGGAAATGGAACAAAAATAGTAACATATACGTTGTCGCGAAAAGGAAATTGCGAGGCGGGTTCGTTACGGAAGCGCGACGTTTCCTGCGAACTGCTTGAGCTTACGTCGCGGCGCGATAGTATGGTACCAATCGGCAAGATCGCCGAAAACAAAGGAGGGCACAGCCTTCCGAACCGTCCTTCAGAGGGGGATATCATGGAAATCAAGTTCTACAAGTGCGAGCACTGCGGAAACATCGCCATCAAGGTCGTCGATTCGGGCGTCCCCATGATTTGCTGCGGCGAGCCCATGGTCGAGCTGGTGGCCGGCGCCACCGACGGCGCGCTGGAGAAGCACGTTCCCGCCGTTTCCGTCGAGGGCTCTCATGTGCATGTCCAGGTGGGCGAGGTCGCTCATCCCATGACCGAGGCCCATCTCATCCAGTTCATCGTCCTGGTGACCGACAAGGGCTACCAGGTCGCCACCCTGACCGCCGACGACGAGCCCGTTGCTGATTTCGAGCTTGCCGAGGGCGCGTCCGCCGTCAAGGTGTACGAGTACTGCAACCTGCATGGCCTCTGGGTGAAGGAGATTTAGTTACGACGGCTTGCCAGCCGTCATAACTGCTCGATAAGACGCTATGGCGCTACACGGCGGCCCGGTGCCCCATCTAGCCTCTTGTGCATGGTTCTGCGTGCGCTGCGCTACTCCGCAGCGCGCTCCCTCTCGGTTGCGAAAGAGAGGGACCAAGCATGCCACTGGCATGTTTGCAGGGCATGCGGCAGGGCTAGATGGGGGCACTGGGTCGCCGCTCGCTGTTTCGTTCCGTGTCTCGCTGGCTTGATAACTCACGTTACGGTTACGAGGCGCTATTCTTTTTTACGACACTTTGACATTCCGTATGCGAATGAGAGCGGGTGCGTTACAATGTGCGCGGTATTTAACAGGGCGGCTTGAGCCGCCGCGACAGACAGGAGAAATCCCATGGCAATCGATAAAGAGAGGGTCGCAGAGGTCCTCAACCTCATCCGTCCCAGCCTGCAGAACGACGGCGGCGACGTGGCGCTGATCGACGTGGCTGAGGACGGCACCGTCACCGTGGAGCTGCAGGGCGCTTGCAAAGGCTGCCCCATCAGCCAGATGACGCTGACCAACGGCGTCGAGCGCATTCTCAAGGAGCATGTGCCCGGCGTGACCAGGGTCGTCAACGCAGGCTAGCACGTTGCGCCGTTCGTCTGAACGGCGCTTTTTGTTTTTTGAGGCACCGCGACGCTGCGAAAAACTGCCGATATGGTGGTGTTTCGGCGGCGTCGCTTTTCTTCTGCGTATCATAAGGGCGGCAAGGATTTGATTAAGGAGGACCATCATGGCGCATTGTTGGGATTTGCGTGGCTGCGATGAGGAGATGCAAAGCCGCTGCCCGCACAACACTCCTGGCGAGCCGTGCCCGCCTGACTGCAATTTCGCGGCATGCGACCGCCCGACGCATCAGGTGGCGTATGGTCTGGCGATGTTCGACAACCCCGACGTCGACCGCAGCGTGCCCGTGAAAGAGATCTGCCGCGTGTGCACGTTCTTCATCCAGAACGGTCCCAAAATCAAGGAGGATAAGCCATGCGCATAGCCGTCGTCGGAGGAGGCGCATCGGGCCTCGTCGCCGCCATTGAGGCGGCACGCGCGGGCGCCCAGGTGGAAATTCTCGAAGCCGCTGATCGCGTGGGAAAGAAGATTCTCGCTACGGGCAACGGTCGCTGCAACCTGAGCAATGCAGATATTTTCGCCGAAGACTACAATCGCCCCGCATTCGTGCAGGAGGCTATGAACGTGCTTCCCCCTGAGGAGGTACAGCTGTTCTTCTCGGACATGGGTCTTTTGTGCTACCAGGAGGAAGAGGGGCGCATCTACCCCTACAGCGGCAAGGCGGCCACCGTGCTCGATCTGCTGCGCCTTGCGGCATCCGAGGCGGGCGCCGTCGAGCGCTGCGGCGCGCGCGTGTCCGAGGTCGCGCCGACGAAGGACGGCTCATGGAGCGTGGGTCTGGACGACGGGTCGTCAGAGCAGTTCGACGCGGTAGTGGTGTGCGTGGGCGGCAATCCCGCCAAGGGGCTGCTTCCGTCCGATGTCGCCTGCAAGCAGACGCGCCCGGTGCTCGCGGCGCTTAAGTGCGACACGCGCGCCATCAAGGGGCTTTCGGGCATCCGCGTGCGTGCGCGCCTGTATCTGGACGTCGACGCCCAGGATTTGCGCGATGCGTGGCTGGATGTGGCCGACCCCGAGCATGACGACGTGTCCATGGGCCCTGAGACGCGCGGCGAGGTGCTGTTCCGCGATTACGGCATTTCCGGCATCGCGGCGTTCGATATGTCGCGTTATGTGAGGCCCGGCCAGACGGTGTTCATAGACCTGCTTCCCGATATGGATCCGCAGGATAAAGTCGATTTCATCTACGATACCGCGATGGCGCACCCGAATCGCACCGCCGCGCAGGTCATGGCCGGCATGCTGCCGTCGCGCGTGGCGCGCGCGGTGGTGGTGGCTGCGGGTCTCAATCCCGATGAACCCATCATCGCCGAGCAGGAAGCCGTGGTGCTTGCCATGGTGTCCGAATCGTTCGGGCTTGAGGTCAAAGGCATCGCCGACCCCAAGCAGGCGCAGGTTATGCGCGGCGGCTATGCCGTGAAGCAGTTCGATCCCCACACGATGGAGTGCATCGCGCATCCGGGCCTGTATGTGTGCGGCGAGGCGCTGGACATCGACGGGCGCTGCGGCGGTTACAACCTTCACTGGGCATGGACGAGCGGCATGCTCGCGGGGCGTGCGGCGGCGGGCGTCGCCTGGCAGTCGTTCGCGGGGTAGATATGCTCGAAGTAAGCAACGTGCGCCTTCTGCTCGATGCGGGGCTGCCGCAGGGCGAGAGCCTTGCGCGCATCGCCGTCGCGCGGGCGCTGGGCGTTAATCCCGATGATATCGTGCGCATGCTTCTTGCGAAGCGCAGCGTGGATGCCCGCAAGAAAAGCGATGTGCACTTCGTGGCGACCTACGTCGTAGAGCTTGCCGCGGGCATGGAGGCATCCGTGGTTGCGCGCGGCGCTGTGTCGCCTGCGCGCCTGAAGGATTTAGGCGCCGGCGACGACGCTTTCCATCCGCTGCGATTCGACAGCTATCTGGGCGAATATCGTTTTGGCAAGCCGTTCGAGGTTCCGCCGCGTCCCGTAGTGGTGGGCGCGGGGCCTGCGGGCCTGTTCTGCGCGTGGGCGCTTGCCCGCTTCGGCGCGAAGCCCATCGTGCTTGAGCGCGGCGATTTGGCGGAAGAGCGCATGGGGGCGATCGAGCGCTTCAACGAAGGCGGCGACCTCGCCCCCGAATGCAACATCCATTTCGGCGACGGCGGCGCACGTCTGTTCTCCGACGGCAAGCTGACCACGAACATCAAGAATCCCCGCTGCAAAGACGTGCTGCGCATCTTCGTCCAGGCAGGCGCCCCCGAAGAGATTCTTTGGCAGGCGAAGCCGCATCTGGGTACCGATAACCTGGTGGGCATCGTCTCGTCGCTGCGCGAGCAAATCAAGCGCATGGGCGGCCAGGTATTGGCACGCACGCGGTTCGAGGGCTTTCGCTTCGAGAGTGACAAGCTTACGGGCGTGTACGTGCGCGATGCGAAGGGCGAGGCGCGTTCGATCAAGACGAATGCATGCGTGCTTGCCTGCGGCCATTCTGCACGCGACACGTTCGAGGTCGTGCGCGACGCGGGGCTTGCGATGGAGCGTAAGCCGTTTGCGGTGGGCGTGCGCATCGAACATCCTCAAGAGCTTATCAACCGTGCACAGTACGGTGCGGCTGCCGATCATCCTGCGCTTGGCGCGGCCGACTACAAACTGGCGGTTCATCTGCCGGACGGGCGCGGCGTGTACACGTTTTGCATGTGCCCCGGCGGCGAGGTGGTTTGCGCGGCCTCCGAAGAGGGCGGCGTGTGTGTGAACGGCATGAGCCGTTTCGCCCGCGATGGCAGCAACGCCAACGCCGCTGTGCTTGTGGGCGTGGAGGAACGCGACCTGCCGGGCGATGACGTGCTTGCCGGCGTGGAGCTGCAGCGTCATATGGAGCGCGCGGCGTACGCGGCGGGCGGAGGCATGTACGCGGCGCCCGCTCAGCGCGTGGAGGATTTTCTGGCACATCGCGCCACGAGCGTCCAGGCGGGGGAGGGCAACTCTGTGAAACCCACCTACGCGCGCGGCGTGGCATGGGGCAATCTGCATGAGGTGCTGCCCGCTTTTGTCGCCGACTCCATTGCGGCGGCGCTTCCGCAGTTTGACAGGCGTTTGCATGGATTCTCCTCGTCGGACGCGGTACTCACGGGCGTCGAGGCCCGTAGCTCAAGTCCGGTGCGTATCGTGCGCGACAAGGAAGGATTCCAGGCGCGTTTCGCCGGCGGGGCCTCGTGTGCGGGCGTGTTCCCGTGCGGCGAGGGCGCGGGTTATGCGGGAGGCATTATGTCTGCGGCGGCAGACGGGCTTCGCGTGGCCGAAGCGGTCATGACGAGCCTGGTGGGCGAGAAGGCTCGCGGCTGAGCCGGATGCCCTCTGCGCTTGTATTCCGCGCTTCATCTATAATTCTCGCAAAGGCGCCTTTGGCGCCGCCGATGTGCGCCGCTTGACCCCGGCCGCATACGAAAGAGAAAGGCTGTCACATGTCTGTGATGTTCATCGAATACCCCAAATGCTCCACATGCAAGAAAGCCAAGAAATGGCTGGACGATCACGGCGTGGAGTATGTCGACCGCCATATCGTGGAAGACAATCCGACGGCGGCGGAGCTTTCCGAATGGCATGCGAAGAGCGGCCTTCCCGTGCGACGATTCTTCAACACGAGCGGCATGAAATACCGCGAGCTGGGCATCAAGGCGAAGCTGGATGTCGGCATGTCCGACGAGGAATGCTTCGAGCTTCTGGCGACCGACGGCATGCTGGTCAAGCGTCCGCTGGTTGTGGGCGATGGCTTCGTGCTGGTAGGATTCAAGGAGGCTGAGTGGGAAGCGGCCCTGCTGTAGGGTCTTCCTGCTTGCAAAGGACGTCATTTTGACGGTGGAACCGCTCGAAACGCGGCATTTCGCCGTACATTTGACCTCCTTTGTACAATGTCTTCAGCACAACGAGCTTTGTTGAAAGGAATACCATGGCGAACGCTGCTGTACGTCCTGAATTGATTGAGATGCTCGCGCGCATCGTTGGAGAAGAAAACGTGCGCGCGAACGAGCCTATGAACGCGCATACCACGTTTCAGATTGGTGGACCGGCCGATGTGTACGTGGCGCCTCGTTCTGCCGAGCAGGTCGCCGCTATCGTGAAGGCGTGCCGCGAGGCCGATGCGCCGCTTGCCGTGGTGGGCAATGGCAGCGACTTGTTGGTTGCTGATGAGGGCTTGCGCTGCGTGGTCATGCAGATCCTCGACAACATGGCCGACGTACGCGTGGAGGGCACGCGTATCGTAGCGCAGGCGGGAGCGACGAACGCCCAGGTCGCGCGTGCGGCGCTTGAGGCGGAGCTCGCCGGCTTCGAATTTGCCAGCGGCATTCCCGGCACCGTCGGCGGCGCTGCGATCATGAATGCCGGCGCATACGGCGGGGAGTTCAAGGATGTGTGCATGGAGCTCGCCTGCGTGACCCCCGACGGGGAGTTCGTGCGCGTGAGCCGCGAGGATGCCGACTGGTCGTATCGCCACTCCATGATGGGAGATGCCGGCTACATCGTGGTCGAGGCCATGCTTGAGCTTGCTCACGATGAGGTCGCCGCCATCAAGGAGCGCATGGATGACCTCAAGGCCCGCCGCGAGGAGAAGCAGCCGCTTGAGATGCCCAGCGCCGGCAGTACGTTCAAGCGTCCCGAAGGTTACTTTGCGGGCAAGCTTATCCAAGATGCGGGACTGCGCGGTTATCGCGTGGGCGGCGCGCAGGTGTCCGAGAAGCACACCGGGTTCGTGGTGAACGCGGGCGGCGCCACAGCGGCGGATGTGCGCCAGCTGATTGCCGATGTGCAGGATCGCGTGTTCGAGCAGTTTGGCGTGAGATTGGAGCCCGAAGTGAAGATGTGGGGGTTTGGTCTCTAATGGGGAAGAGGAGGGGAGGTTTCCCCTCCTCTTCCCCCTTAGGAACCCCTATCTCCTCACCCTCGCTCCAGGGCGCATGGGAAACCGGCCAATCGGGGCTTCATCGCCCACAAAGCGGAATTCGCTTCGCTCTTCCGCGGCTCGCAGCGACGGCGGGCTTGAGGCACCGCCAAGTGCCTCAATGCCTTATTCGCGCTTCGCGCGGCGGGCATCGCTTCGCTTGCCCGCGGGTTACGACAACGATAAAGCCCGAGACACCGCCAAGTGTCTCGGGCTTTTTGGTGCGTGCTTTACGCGGTGGAAGTCGCTTCGCTCTTCCGCTTTTTTTGTGGTGTTAGCTTTGCTTTTGGAGGGCTTTTTCTCGTTTGGCGTCGGCGTGACGGGCGGCGAGGGTGCCTACGATGCGTACGGCGATGATGCCGCAGATGATTCCCAGGATGGCTCCGGCGCAGACGTCGGAGGGGTAGTGGACGCTGAGGTAGAGGCGCGAGAACGCGATGGACACGGCACCCAGTGCGGCGGCGGGTTTGAACCAGCGGTGGGCGAAGGGCGTGAGGCAGAGCACGGTGGCGGCTGCAAACGAGCTTGAGGTGTGGCCCGAGGGGAACGAGAAGCTTGTGGGCAGCTCGATCAGGCTGGTTGCCAGCGTCGGGTCGACGAGGAACGGGCGCGAGCGCTCGAAGAGGTGCTTGAGGCCCAGGTCGCCGATGACGTATGCGAGCCCAATCGCCACGATGATGGCGATGCCGAATACGCGGTGCTTCTTGAGGGCGATGGCGGTGAGCGCTACGACGAACCAGATGAAGCCCATGTCGCCGAGCGTGGTAACGGTGGCCAAGACGGCGTCGAGTGCGGGCGAGGCCAGCGTGTCGTGTATCGCGTGGAGAATCGCGAGGTCGGTATGTGCGATCGTCTCAAACATGACGCGCATTCTACCAGAGGGGCTTTACCTGGATTTTACAAAGCGGCAACGCCTGGCTGCCTCCATGAAATGCCTGCACGGATGCTATTCGCTGCTGCGAACAATCCGCTTCCATGTCTTGGTTGGAAACGTGCGGTTGCGCTTGCGGGTGGGGTTGACGCTTGCTTCGAATCTGTTGATTGCGCGATAGCGTCGCACACAGGCGTACAATAGAGTCAACCCACTTACAGATAAATCAAGGGCGGCATCACGCCGCATTCGACGAGCGCTGCCATCCGCGCGGCGGTTTGGGCGATGGCGGCTCGATTAACACGAAGGAGCGATTGCATGGAAGAACGGTTGAAGAGGCTGAAAGCGGCGAAAACGCGCATGCTCGTAGAGCGTTGGGCTTGGTTCGTCATCGGCGTCTTCATCAACTCGTTCGGCATCGCGCTCATCACCAAGGCGGCGTTGGGCACGTCGCCTATCTCGAGCCTTCCGTATGTTCTGAGCCTGGAATTCCCTCTGACGCTGGGCATGTTCACGTTCATCATCAACATGCTGTTCATCGTCATCCAGCCGCTTCTGCTCAAAGACGAGTTCAAGCCGTTCCAGTGGTTGCAGATTCTGGTGAACGTGGCGTTCTCGGCGTTCATCGACGTAGGGATGGCGCTGCTTTCGTGGTTCGTGCCCACCTCGATCATTGAGCAGGGTATCGCGTTGCTTTTGGGCTGCGCGGTGCTGGGATTCGGTGTGAGCATCGAGGTGGCGCCCAACGTACTGCTGGTGCCGGGTGAGGGCGCGGTGCGTGCGATTTCGCTCTTCACGCATAAGCGTTTCGGCTCGTGCAAGGTGGCGTTCGATTCGACGCTTGCGGGCATCGCGCTGGTGCTGTCCCTTATCTTCTTCGGGTATCTCCACGGCATTGGCTTGGGCACGCTCGTGTCGGCGGTGTGCGTGGGCAACGTGGTCAACTTCTGCAACAGGCGTGTGCCGCTGACCGGCCACATCGTGAATCTGCGCATCAAGTGTGAGCGTATTGATTCGGTTCTGAAGAGAGTCGCCGTGCAAAGGGGGACAAAGGGCGAGGCGGCTTCGCAGAGCGCATGAAAGCTCTCGGTCAGGAACCTGTGCGGCGGAATAAAGCGAAAGCGTCATTCAATGTTTAGTTGAGTAGGCGAATGACGTAGCGTCACGGCATGGGAAGCTGTATTATGCCGCAGGTTGTACATCGGAAGCGCCGTGCGGGGATGGGCTCAATGCTTTGACCCGGCGGC
Organism: uncultured Slackia sp.; assembly: GCF_944321625.1. GTDB lineage: Bacteria > Actinomycetota > Coriobacteriia > Coriobacteriales > Eggerthellaceae > Slackia. Next base: position 6,897 of record NZ_CALUMA010000005.1, on the reverse strand, counting down.
GCTCTTATTGAGAAAGGGCTCTCATGGCCGAAGAAAAGAAGAAGAATCTTATCGAGGAATTCATCGAGTTCGTCAGCCGCGGCAACGTGATTGACCTGGCCGTTGGTGTTATCATCGGCGGCGCGTTCACCTCTGTGGTGAACTCTCTGGTCGGCGACCTCATCCAGCCGATGATCGCTGCTATCGGCGGCAACCCCGAGGTCAAGGGCATGGCTGTCGTCCTCAATGGCCAGACCATCGACTTCGGCGCGTTCATCTCCGCCATCATCAGCTTCCTGATCACCGCCGCTGCCGTCTTCGCCATCGTGAAGGCCGTCAACCAAGCCGCCCGCCTGAAAGAGCTTGCTGCCGAGAAGGCCGGTCTGCTCAAGAAGGAAGAGGAAGAGGCCGCTCCCGAGCCGCGTACCTGCCCCTTCTGCAAGCAGGAGATCGCCGACGACGCCACGCGTTGCCCGCACTGCACCTCCAAGCTCGAGGGCTACACCAACGCTGCCGAATAGGTTTCACCGAACATATCAAGGGGCTTTTAAGGCCGCGATGCTATTGCGTCGCGGCCTTTTATGTTGGCGAAACGCCAGAATCGAGGGCATAAAGAAGGCGCCCTTGCGGACGCCTTCCTGGTAATGCCGTGGTATCTGCGCTATTAGATCTGTTCGAGCGCCTGGGCGACGTCGGCGATCAGGTCCTCGGTGGATTCGATGCCGCAGGACAGGCGCACCATGTCGGGGCTGATGCCGCACGCCGCGAGCTCCTCGTCGTTCATCTGGCGATGCGTGGCGTTTGCCGGATGCAGCACGCAGGTGCGCGCGTCGGCCACGTGCGTGGCGATCTGCGCGAGCTTGAGGCTCTTCATGAACGTCTCGGCCGCGGCGCGCCCGCCCACGAATCCGAAGCTCACCACGCCGCATCCGCCGTTCGGCAGGTACTTCTTGGCGAGCTCGTGGTACTTGTCGCCGGGCAGCCCGGGGAACTTCACGAAGCTGATCTTGGGATGCTGGCTCAGGAACTCGGCCATGGCCTGGCCGTTCTTGCAATGCTGCGGCATGCGCACGTGCAGGCTTTCCAGGCCCAGGTTCAGGATGAACGCGTTCTGCGGGCTCTGGATGCAGCCGAAGTCGCGCATGAGCTGGGCGGTCGCCTTGGTGATGAACGAGCCCGCCTGGCCGAACTTCTCCGCATACACCACGCCGTGGTAGGTTTCATCCGGGGTGGTGAGGCCGGGGAACTTGTCTGCGTGCGCCATCCAGTCGAAGTTGCCGGAGTCGACGATTGCGCCGCCCACCGCCGCGCCATGGCCGTCCATGTACTTGGTGGTGGAGTGCGTCACGATGTCGGCACCCCACTCGATGGGGCGGCAGTTCACGGGCGTGGGGAAGGTGTTGTCCACGATCAGCGGCACGCCATGGTCGTGGGCCGCCTTGGCGAAACGCTCGATGTCGAGCACGGCGAGCGCGGGGTTGGCGATGGTCTCGCCGAACACGCACTTGGTGTTGGGGCGGAAGGCCGCTTCCAGCTCCTCGTCGGTGCAATCGGGTGCCACGAACGTGCACTCCACGCCCATGCGGCGCATGGTGTGCGCGAGCAGGTTGTACGTGCCGCCGTAGATGGCGGAGCTTGCCACCACGTGATCGCCGCAGCCGGCGATGTTGAACACGGCGAAGAAATTGGCCGCCTGGCCGGAAGAGGTCAGCATGCCCGCCGCGCCGCCTTCGAGCTCGGCGATCTTGGCCGCCACATAGTCGTTCGTGGGGTTCTGCAGGCGGGTGTAGAAGTAGCCGGCCTCTTCGAGGTCGAAGAGCTTGCCCATGTGCTCGGAGGTGTCGTACTTCCAGGTGGTGGACTGATAGATGGGAATCTGGCGGGGTTCGGCGTCGCCGGGGCGGTAGCCGCCCTGCACGCAGGTGGTGCCGATCTGCTCGGTCATGATGTCTCCTTCGCTCATCCGGCGGCATTTGGCCGTCGATTTCATTCGCCGCACCATTATAATGAGTGCCCGTATCTCTAACGTTAATTCGGCGTGAACGTTCATAGAAGGAGCCCATATGCCCATCCGCATCCCCGACGCGCTGCCCGCGACCTCCATCCTCGAGGGCGAGAACATCTTCGTCATGACCGAGCACCGCGCCATGCACCAGGACATCCGTCCGCTGCGCGTGCTGCTGCTCAACCTCATGCCCACCAAGATCGTCACCGAGACGCAGATCATGCGCAAGCTGTCCAACACGCCGCTGCAGATCGAGGTGGAGCTGCTGCGCATCGCAAGCCATCAGTCCAAAAACGTGTCCGCCGACCATCTGGAGACGTTCTACCGCACGTTCGACGAGGTGCGCGACCAGCGCTACGACGGCATGATCATCACGGGCGCCCCGGTGGAGACGCTCGAGTTCGAGGAGGTGGACTACTGGCCCGAGCTGGTGGAGATCATGGATTGGTCGCTCACCAACGTGCACAGCGTGTTCCACGTGTGCTGGGGTGCGCAGGCTGCGCTCTACCACCACTACGGCGTGCCCAAGCATAATCTGGATGAGAAGTGCTTCGGCGTGTTCGAGAGCCGCCTGCTCAAGCCGTCGTCGCCTTTGGTGCGCGGCTTCAACGACGTGTCCATGATGCCGCACTCGCGCCACTCCGAGACGCGCTACGAGGATATCGTGGCCAATCTGAAGCTCGAGGTCATCGCGTATTCCGACGATTGCGGCGTGGCGATCGCGAAGAGCACCGACTCCAAGCACTTCTTCGTGTTCGGCCACCCCGAGTACGACCGCGACACGCTGAAACTCGAGTACGACCGCGATGTGGCCAAGGGCAAGCCCATCAAGGTGCCGGTGAACTACTATCCCGACGACGACCCCACGAAGACGCCCATCGTGTCGTGGCGCGCGGAAGGCCAGCTCATCTACACTAACTGGCTGAACTACTACGTGTATCAGACCACCCCTTACGATTTGGGAAGTCTGTAATACATGGCGCGGGGTGCGGCCTGCGTTTCCGCCCTAACGGGGCCGGGTGCCTCGCGTGAATGTGGCGCACGGGCACGGGTTGCACTCTCGTGTGTAAAGAGATGATTATAGAAACGGCGGTCGAAAGGCCGCCGTTTTTTCATTGTCGGCCGCCGTTTCCGCCGTTTCCGCCGTTTCGTTGCTCCTTGTCGCTCTCATTGCCTGCTGCCGTTTTTTCGTTACTCTGCTAAATCTGGGTAAATCGCCGTTTTCTTTTTATGCTTTAGCAATCTACTGTGCTAAAGTAACAGCGTTCAAAACGACGCGAGGGGATTCGCATGCTCTTCGCGCGGACGTACGCAACGAAAGGGGCAGCGAACAGTGAGACCGATTACGCCGCGAGGATTCAGGGACATCATGCCCGAGGAGGCGGCTGCGCGCGAACGCATCTGCCGCACCGTCAGCGACGGTTTCGCGGCGCACGGGTATCTGCCTGTGGAAACGCCTCTGCTCGAAGACCGCGCCTCGCTTTCGCGCGGCGCCAGGGTGGACGATGCGGCGTTCCAGCTGTTCGACGGCGGCGGGCGTCTGCTCATGATGCGCTCGGACCTCACCATGCCCATCGCGCGTATGGCTTCCACGCGACTCGACCCCGCATCCGGACCTTTCCGCCTGCGTTACGTGGCTCCCGTTGTTCGGGAGCAGGCGGAGTTCACGGGCCGGTCGCGCCAGTTCACGCAGCTGGGCATCGAGCTCATCGGCGACGCGGGCGCCGCGGCCGATGCCGAGGTGGTGTCCCTTGCCGCCGAGGCGCTCGACGCGGTGGGCGTGACCGGGTGGCGCATGGTGTGCGGAAGCGTGAAGCCTCTCAAGGAGCTGCTCGATGCCTGCGTATCCGACGCCTCTGATCGTCGCGCGGTGCTGAATCTCGTTCACGCGTCGGATTTCGTGGGTTTGGACGAATGCGTGGCAGAACTCTCCATTCCGCGTCAGGCGCGTGAAGCCATTCGCACGCTGCCGCGTATCTGGGGCGGCGCCGAGGCGCTTGATCAGGCGGCGGCGCTGCTCGAACCCTATGTGGTGGGCGATGGCGGCATCGGTGAGCTACGCGCGCTGTTCGATGCCGCGTACGACGCCGGGTTCGCCGATCGCCTGTCGGTGGATTTCTCGGTGCTCAACTCGTTCGACTATTACACAGGCCTCGTGTTTGCCGCCTACGTGGACGGCTCGGCGACGCCCATTGCGTCCGGCGGCCGCTACGACGAGGCGCTCGGTCGCTTCGGAGGCGCGTCCATGCCGGCGGCGGGCTTCGCCCTCACGCTTGAAGCGGTTGAGGAAGCGCTTGAGGCCGGCGAGGCGGGGGAGGATTCGCCTTCTCGCCCGCTGCGCATCGCGGTTCCCAAGGGGTCGCTCTTCGAGGATTCGGTTGCCGCGCTCGAAGCGGCGGGTCTGGATGTCGAACCCCTGCGCGATTTGGGGCGGCATCTGATTGTTCGCGCCGAGGGCGTGGAATACGTGATTGTGCGGCCCACCGACGCGCCGGCGTTCGTGGCGTCGGGCGGGGCCGACTGCGGCATCTGCGGACGTGACTCGCTCGTGGAGGCCGGTTTCGATCTCGTGCAGATGCTTGATCTGGGCTTCGGCGCCTGCCGTTTCGTGGTAGCGGAGCCCGCCGATGCCGCCGGTCGCGCGGAGGCGGCGCTGGCCCGTCGCGGCAGTATCCGCATAAGCACGAAATACCCGCGCATCACTCAGATGTATTACGACCGCATCGGCGTGCAGGCCGACATCGTTACACTACACGGCAATATCGAGCTGGGGCCCATGGTGGGCATGTCCGACCGCATCGTTGACATCACCGCTACGGGCACCACGCTGCGCGAGAACAATCTGGTGGTCGTGGACGAGGTCATGGCGTGCACGGCGCGGTTCTTCGCGAGCCCGGCACGCGTGCGCTGCGACGAGCGCATCCGTCGGCTGGCGGCGGCGCTTTCCGCAGGAGGGGCCGCGCGACATTAACCTTACGGCGCCGTTGGGCGGCGCACCCGTGTACGCTCCGCGAATAACTGCGTGTGGGCGCCATGCACGGACGATGCAAGGCCCATCCGGCTTAACCTTGAATGTTTTGCGGGTTGTCGGGCCCGCATGTCGAAACCATTCCAGATAGAACGGTTTGCCGAGTAAACCATTCTTGCGAAAAGGAGCAATCACCATGAGATACATCCAGCTGTTCGATAAGAACCTCGAGGCGAGCCAGCTTCCGCGTCAGGGCGTGCTGCCCCAGGCGGTCATGGATTCCGCCGCGGCCATCGTGGCCGATGTGCGCGAGCGCGGCGATAGGGCGCTGCGCGAATACTGCAAGAAATTCGACGGTGTGGACGTTGCGGATTTTGCCGTGGACCCGTCCGTGATGGACGAGGCACTCGAGCAGGTGGGTCCGGCATTCCGCGCCGCGCTCGAGAAGGCGGCCGCGCAGATTCGCGACTTCCACCAGCGCGAGGTGGAGCAGTCCTGGTTCACCACCAGGCCCGACGGCACTATGCTCGGCTGCAAGGTCACGCCGCTTCCCGCGGTGGGCATCTACGTGCCCGGCGGCCGCGCGCAGTATCCCTCCACGGTGCTCATGAATGCCATCCCCGCCAAGGTGGCAGGCGTGAAGCGCATCGTGATGGTGACGCCGCCGCAGAAGGAGGGCGGCATCTCGCCGTACACGCTTGCGGCGGCCAAGGTGGCGGGCGTGGACGAGATTTACATGGTGGGCGGCGCCCAGGCGGTGGCGGCGCTCGCGTACGGCACCGAGTCCATTCCCAAGGTTGCCAAGATCACCGGCCCCGGCAACGCGTATGTGGCTGCGGCGAAGCGCCTGGTGTCGGGCGATGCGGGCATCGATATGGTGGCCGGCCCCAGCGAGGTGTGCGTGCTGGCGGACGAGTCGGCCAATCCTGTGGTGGTGGCGGCCGATCTGATGGCGCAGGCCGAGCACGACCCGCTGGCGGCGTGCTATCTGGTCACGTACAGCGAGGGCTATGCCCGTCAGGTGGAGCGTTGCATCGATCTTCTGGTCTCGCAGAGCCCGCGCGAGGAAATCACCCGCACCTCCCTTGCCAACGAAGGTGTCATCGTGCTGGCTAACGATCTCGAGCAGGCGGTGACGGCCGTGAACACCATCGCGCCCGAGCACCTGGAGCTGCACTGCGAGGACGCCATGGGGCTTCTGGGCAAGATAGAGAACGCGGGCGCCATTTTCGTGGGCAAGTGGAGCTCGGAGCCTTTGGGCGATTACGTGGCAGGCCCCAACCACACGCTTCCCACGGGCGGCACGGCACTGTTTTCCAATCCGCTTTCGGTGGAGGATTTTGTCAAGCGCTCTTCCGTGGTGTGCTACACGCCGGCGGGGTTGCTCAAGGACGCGCCCGCCACGCAGACGCTTGCCCAAGGCGAAGGGCTGTGGTCGCACGCGCTTTCCGTTGCGCTGCGTCGCCGCGTGATCGAGCAGGGCGAGGATGCCGTCACCTACGAGGCGCTTGCCGCGACGAATCTGACCGATATCGCCTGGCCGTGCGACGACGAGGCAACGGTGGTCGCGGGCGTCGCGCCGAAGGAGGCGTGAGACATGGCGCAGCTTTCCGAACGCATGCGCGCGCTCGTGCAGCCGCATCTGGCCGAAATCGAGCCGTACGACCCCGCCTTCACGCCGTGCGACAACAACCTTTCGGCGAACGAGTACGCCTATCCTTTGCCCGAGGGCGTGCGCGAAGCGATCGACGAGGCGCTCGCCGCCACGCCGCTCAATCGCTATCCCGACCCGATGTCCAACGACCTGCGCGACGAGCTGGCGGCATGGCGCGGCGTAGCCCGCGAGAACATCTGCGTGGGCAACGGCGGCGACGAGCTTCTGTACAACTTCCTGCTGGCGTTCGGCGGTGCGGGGCGCACGCTGCTCACGTGCCCGCCTGACTTT
>NZ_CALUMA010000004.1 GCF_944321625.1 uncultured Slackia sp. | reverse complement strand
AATATCGGCTACAAGCTGGTCCAGCGCCTTGCCAAGGCAGAGGCCTACGGCCCCATCCTGCAGGGTCTGGGCGCTCCTATGAACGACCTGTCCCGCGGCTGCTCCGCCGACGACATCGTGGGCGTGACCGCTATCACCGCCGTCCAGGCGCAGCAGGCATAAGCCACAGCAAAACTCATTGCATGAAGAAACCCCCTCTCGGGGGTTTCTTTTTGTCTCTTGATGCGTGTATGCGAAGCGATGAGGTCTAGGAAGACTGCGCGGTCACGATTTCCAGCGTGTCCTGAGCGATCATGAACTCCTCGTTCGTGGGGATGACGATGATCTTGACTGGAGAATCGTCGCGCGAGATGAAGCGTTCGCGACCATGGTAGTCGCGGCGGTTCTTCTCCTGGTCGAGAATGATGCCCAAAGGCTGCAGGCCCGCGAACACCATGCGGCGCATACGGTCACAGTTCTCGCCTACGCCGGCGGTGAGCACGATGGCGTCGGCGCCGGCCATCTCGATGAAATACTGACCCAGGTATTTCCTGATGGAATGGGCGTACATCTCATACGCGAGGATAGCGCGCTCGTTGCCCTCTTCGGCGCCCTTGCGCACGTCGCGCATGTCGTTGCTGATACCGGACACGCCTTTAAGGCCCGATTGCTTGTTCATCAGGTCGTTGATCTGCGTGGGCGTGAGGTCCTCGCGCTCCTCCAAGAACGGGATGATAGCCGGGTCGATGGCGCCGCAGCGCGTACCCATCATCAAGCCGTCGAGCGGCGTGAAGCCCATGGAGGTGTCCACCGCGATGCCGTGGTCGATGGCGCTGATGGAGCAACCGTTGCCCAGATGGCACGTGATAATCTTGAGGTCCTCGATGGGACGCTCCATGAGCGCCGCGCAGCGCTGAGCGATGTAGCGGTGCGAGGTGCCGTGGGCGCCGTACTTGCGAATCTGGTGCTTCTGGCACAGCTCGTACGGCAAGGGATACATATACGCCGACGGCGGAAGCGTCTGGAAGAACGAGGTGTCGAACACGGCGACCTGAGGCATGTGAGGCGCCATGCTCTGGCACACCTGAATGCACTTGAGCGCCGGCGGGTTGTGCAGCGGTGCAAGCGTGCACAGCTCCTCGATCTTCTGAATCACATCGGGCGTGATCAGCGCGGAGGAATCGAAGTAGTTGCCGCCGTGCACGATGCGGTGGCCGATGGCGTCGATCTCGTCGATCGACTTGATGGTCGAGCGCTCGCTGTGACACAGCGCGTCGAACACGACATGCAGGGCCTCTTCGTGATCGGCCATATATTGAGCGAAAATGCGCTCATCCTTGTCGGCGCCGTGCTTGATGTAGGAATCCTTGCTTCCCACGCGTTCGCACAGGCCCTTGGCGAGCATGCGGTGCTCGTCGGTGTTGATGAGCTGGTACTTCAGCGAAGAAGAACCGGCGTTGATAACGAGAATCTTCACGTACGTCTCCGTAGTCTAGCTTTACAGTGCGGGCGAGCCCGAGTTCATGGGCGCACCGCCCAGGACATGGACGTGCACATGGTGGACCGTCTGCTGCGCGTCGTTGCCCGTGTTCACGATGACGCGATAGCCTGATTTGTCGATGCCCTTGATCTCGGCGATCTTCTTCACGGTGTTGAAGAGATGCCCCATGAGGTCGTCTGGGATGTTGTCGCCGATATTGGCATGGTGCTCGCGCGGAACGATGAGGGTGTGGACAGGCATCTGGGGCGAAAGGTCGTCGAACGCAACCACCAGGTCGTCTTCATAGACGATGGAGGAAGGGATTTCCCCTGCGGCGATCTTGCAGAAAATGCAATCGGACATGTCCACTCTCCTTCTCTAATGCCGTCCGGCCAACGCGCAGCATCAGACGACGGCGGCGGAGACGGCACGAGCCAAGGGAGGCCCCTCGCCCGCTGCACGCCTGCCGCGTTTACATACAAAGAGAAAGTTTACGGGAAATTGGCGAAAGTCTACGACAGAGTCGTGTCAGTGGTCGCATCATCGGCGGGAGCGTCAAGTTGTCCCATGAGCACATCGACTTTCTGCTGGGCGTCGGACAGTCGAGACTTGAGATCGGCAAGCAGCGAAACGCCGCGCTCATACGATGCCAGGCTGTCTTCGAGCTCAAGCGTGTTGCTTTCGAGCACGCTTACGATGCGGTCGAGCTCCGCCATCTCCTGGCGAAACGTCATCTGCTCCAAGGGAGCTGCCTGGTTCTGATCCATGCGAAGCATCCTTTCGAAATCTATCGTTCAATCGAATCGACCGTGCACGACATCGTGCCGTCGGAAAGAGAAACAGCAATCGAGTCGCCGGCATGCACCGAGTCGACGCTCTTCACGATCGCGCCCTGCCCGTCACGCGTGATGGAGTAACCGCGCGCCATGACCGCAAGCGGCGAAAGGTCGTGGAGCCTTCCCGCTCTGAGAGCAACATCGTGCCCATAGCGGTCGAAAAGCGTTGCTCCCCTATCGCGCAACCTGCGCTCGAACCCGTCGATTCGCAGGGCGTCGCGCTCCAGACTAACGGGCAAAGCCCTGCTCAACCGCTCATGCAGCATATCGATCGTGAGAAGGTCGGTGGAAAACATCGACCGCGGGTCGCAGAAAACGGGGCGCGTGGCAAGGCGTTCGAGCCTAAGCTTCTCAGTGTCTAGTCTTCTGCGCAGCGCCTGCGCCATGGATCTTCCACGCACACCCAGCTCCTCGGCCAGCCGTCCCGCATCGGGGGAAACCGTCTCGGCCGCTGCCGTAGGCGTCGAAGCGCGGAAGTCGCTCACCATGTCGCAGATGGAATTATCGGGTTCATGGCCGATGCCGGTGACAACGGGAACGGGACAGGATGCGACCGCACGCGCCAGCGATTCGTCGTTGAAGGGCATCAGGTCTTCGAAGCTGCCGCCGCCGCGCACCAGAAGAATGACCTCGCAGCCTGCTGCGACGCAGGCATGAAGCCCGGAGATGAGCCCGGCAGGAGCGGTGGCGCCTTCCACGGCGACACCCGCAACCGACACCGTGGCGGAAGGCCATCTGCGGCGCAGCGTGCGAAGCACGTCGTGAACGGCGGCGCCGCGAGGCGAGGTCACCACGCCGATATGCTGCGGCATGAACGGCAGCGGGCGCTTGCGACGGGGATCCATAAGGCCCTCGAGCTGCAGCTTGCGCGCGAGCTCGGCCACACGTCGACGAAGGTCGCCTTCGCCGGTCATGGACACCGAGAACACGTCGAAGTTCATGCGGCCTTTGGGCGCATACAGCGTGAACCTGCCGGTCAGCTCCACGAGCATGCCCACAGCGAGCTTCACACCGCTTTCACGATAGCGGTTGAGCCACATCATGCACGGAAGCGACGCGCCCTGGTCCTTCACGGTGAAATACACGGCCTTATAGCCCGGCTTCGCGTTGACCTCCGACACCTCGCCGATGAGACGGACGGTGACGGATTCGAGCGAGCGCTTGGCCTGGGCCATGGCCTCAGAAACAGTAAGGGGCCGACGAGCATCGGCCCCCTGCGATTGCGCTTGGGAAAGCAGCATCTACTCCTCCGAACGAGCAGAAAGCAGCAGGTACAGCAGCTGGATGAGCGCCGTCAGCGCCGCAGCCACATAGGTGAACGCGCACGCGCGCAGCACCTTGGAAGCACCCGCGAGCTCGGCCTCGCCCATGCCGCAGGCCTTGAGATACGCGAGGCCGCGACGGGACGCGTCGAACTCGACGGGAAGCGTGACAAGCTGGAACAGCAGCACGGCGGCAAAGAGGATGATGCCGAGTTGGGTAAGACCCGTCAGACCGGTGAAGATGCCGATCATGAATACGATAATCCACATGTTGGACGCCAGGTTCACAACGGGCACCAGAGCGCTGCGGAATTTCATGAACATATAGCCTTGGGCATGCTGGCAGGCATGGCCGACCTCGTGGACCGCCGTCGCGACGGCGGTGATGGTGCGCTGGCCGTAGGCCTCGGTACCCAGCGTGACCGCACGGGTGCGCGGGTCGTAGAAGTCCTGGTTGGGGCCGCCATGGTTGATGCCGATGGTGATGCCGTTGTCAAAAGCCATGCGGTTCGCCATATCGGCGCCGGTCACGCCCCAGGAACAGGGCACGTGGCTGTACTTCTTAAGCTGCTTGGTGACGTAGAACTGGGCTCCGCCGCCGATGATGAGCGTCAGCAGCAGGACGCCGAAATACAGACCCATTCCGCCACCCGTAGGGATGATTGGCATGATGATTCACTTCTCCTTCATGGATGCGTGCGCGCTCTCCCCTGCCTTCAGACGGTGCGCAGCACGCGGTTCTTACGCGGTGTATTGTACCGGAACTCAAACGTCCGATTCGCGCCCGTGAACCTCTCGTAACCTGAGATGCACGTTTCTCCACGAATTGACACTCGAGCACGGAGGCCGGCGGCGTTACTCCTGGGGCGTTTCCTCTGACGCATTAGCACAGCAGTCGACAACGCACAGCTGGCCGTCTCGGATGGCGAGGCAGGTTTTTCCCGCCACCATCGCAAGCAGGTCTTCGCCGACGATCGCACGTCTCCAGCCTTTCAAGACGTCAAGGCCCTCGGTGTGCCCGCGGGCGATCTTGGCAAGATCGGCGTGCGAGGCCAGAACCGCGAACGCGATGCCGTGCTCGCGGGCGCGTAGCTTCACGAGCGCGCTCAGCAGATCAACATGGGCATCGACGTTGGGCTCGTTCTTGCCGTTGGGCCTAGGCAGTTCGGGCCATTCCTCCTCGGGCGTGTCGAGCGCCTTCACGCAGATGCTCAGAACACGGCGCGAATCGGACATGCCCAACGTAGAAGAAACGCCTCGCACCATGAACAGCTGGTCGAGGGTGCGCGGCTCGCGCTTGCAGATCTCGACCACCTGTTCGTCGGTGAGAATCCATTTGCGCGGGATGTCGCGCTTCATGGCCTGCATCTCGCGCCATGCAGCAAGAAGGCGCGCGATGCACAGCTGACGACGCGACAGCTGGTTGACGCGCTTGAGACGCTTGAAGCGGGTATAGGGGTCTTCCACATAACGCGACTCGTCGGAAAGCTCCGCGAAGTCGGGTTCGAGCCAGGACAGACGCCCGAGCGACTCCAACTTCGATTTGAGGCTTCGGTAAAGACGCGGCAGATACACAACGTCGTCAAGGGCGTATTCGACCTGCGACTCGGTAAGGGGACGCCTGCTCCAATCGGTGAACGAATCGGATTTCTTGAGCTTGACGCCGCATTCGGCAAGCACGAGCGCACCGTAGCCGATTTGCAGCGTGTCACCCAGAAGCGACGCGGCGATCTGCGTGTCGAACACAGGTCGCGGCAAAACGCCCAGCTCTCTATAAAGAAGCTCAAGGTCCTGGTGGGCGGCATGGAACAGCTTCACGATATTCTCGTCGGTGAACAACTTGGCGAGGGGTCGCAGATCGCGCACCCTGAACGGGTCCACCACCACGCTGCGCTCCTCGGTGCCCAGCTGCAGCAGGCAAAGACGGGGCCAGTAGGTCTTCTCGCGGATGAACTCGGTGTCCACCGCAAGAACCTCGCAGTGGCTTGCATGCTCTATGAATTCATCCAGCTGGCTTTGGTCGGTTATATACAAAAGCGTGTCCTTCAAAGTTCTTTTCGATATGTGTGGCTTGCGCTGTAGTATTCTAACGGTGAAAGAGGGGGTAACGCCGTGAAAGTACTCATCATCAATAATCTTGCATCCGGATACGGAGAAGGGTCCGTCTACGACTTCATGCGCTCGCTTGTGGGCGACGGCGACGAGGTGTGCATGAGGGCCACCGACGGGTCGACTCCGATCGAGGGCATGCTGACCGATGCGACCGAATACGACCTGGTGGTTGCTTCGGGCGGCGACGGCACCGTGGCCACCGTCGCGCACTGCCTGCGCGATACGGGCGTTCCGCTTCTGCCCTACCCCGCTGGCACCGCGAACCTGCTGTCACTCAATCTGCTCGCACCCAACGAACCCCACGCGCTTGCCAAGCTCGCCAAGGCGGGCACATCGCTCGATTTCGACATGGGCGAGATCGAGGCGGGGGGCGTCACGCGCGGCTTCATCATCATGGCGGGGGCCGGCTACGACGCCACCATCATGGAAAACGCCGCGCCCAACAAGCGCCTCTTAGGTCCCATGGCGTACTTCTTGGCCGCCGGCACCAACATCCTTCCGCAGCGTTCGCGTATCGTGCTCACGATCGACGGCCAGAAGATCGAAACGGAAGGCCTGGGCGTGCTGCTCATCAACTTCTCGAAGATCCAGTTCGACATATCCGTCACGCACAGCAATCAGCCGCGCGACGGGGTGCTGGACGTGGCGGTACTTAAGGCGAGGAACGCCGTGGAGCTTCTGCCTTCGGTGTTCGCCGCGATGCTCGACCGCGACGGCAATTTCCCCGACCGCGGTGACGCGCTCGAGATCTACTCGGGCAAGGAGATTCGCGTTGAAGCGGACCCTGCGTTCGAGGTCCAGTACGACGGCGAGGCCACCAAGTTGACCACGCCACTCACGGCACGCGTCCTTCCCGGCGCCGTAAAACTCGTGATATCCGACGATGGGATGTCGCTTTTCGAATAGCGTAGCGGCGCGCGACTCTGCCCCATTGCAGCGTGCCCCCGAATGGCAGGCGAAACGAAAATGCCCCTCGGTTCGAAAGAGTCGAGGGGCATACCTGTATTCGTGCTGAGAAGCGTTACTTCGTGTTGACGTGGATGCCCACGTACTGCGCCGTCTCAGGCAGACCCGAGATATCGTACACGCCGCTTAGCGCGCAGCACGCAACACGCCAGGTGCATTCTCCCGCATCCGTGTCCACGGTGCCTTCGAGATAGGTGTTGCCCACCGAGTCGGTCTGGAGGTCGACGCCCTCGGGCGCCGTCCATCCCTGAGAATCGATCGCTGTCTGAATGGCGGTCGCGGCATCCGTGGCCTTCAGATCAGCATAGCGGACGCTCATGCTGACGCCTTCTTCACGATCGGTGGTGAAACGCCACGAACCGACGAGGTATTTCGACGCGGTGACGGCGTCCATGTTGCCGATACCGCCCGCATAGACGATGGCAGCGTCAGCGAGCGTGGTGTCGCTCGGAAGCTTCATCACGTCAAGCGGGGCGCCCTCCTCGGAGAACTCGTAGGTGGTATAGCCCGCCTCTTCGAACTGCGCGAGAATGGACTCGTCATCGAGGGCCATCAACGAAGCAACCTGCGGGAAATCGTACGAGATCTCACGATTGATGTTCTGCTCCACCGTAGCAGCGTTGCGCTCGGCGCCATGCAGAATCTGGTCGATCGCCTTAGACGCCACGTACCCACCCGCGATGGCGGCGACCAGCGCGCCGAGAATGCAGACGGCGATGACGTATTTAGGAGGATCGAACGGACGCAGCAGCACCGACGAGTCAGGATGGTTCACAGCACCATTCTGAGCGTAGCGAGGGCCGTCGTCGTGTCGTAACAGTTTGGTGAAATCCATGGCAATCCTGTCTTACGTTTGCAAACTTCGCGATTATACCATGCCTCCGTGCGGCTTCTGTGATAGTATGCTCGCATCCTATGGGGGAGTAGTTGGCGTCTTCAAGGCGCGGTACGTTCAACAGTCTCGGCGATTGTTCGCCTGGCGTGCCTTAAATAGCAAGACCCATGGTGCAGCCGCTTGAATGCGTGCGTGCGCCGGGGTCTTTTTTTGTGCCCCGACATCGTGCGCCTCATGCTGCTGCGCAATGACGTTTGAGAGTAAGGAGCACAAAACCGCGATGGATCTTTCAATCTTCACCACTCCGGAAGCGTGGATTTCGCTTGTCACGCTGATCTTCCTGGAAATCGTGCTGGGCATCGACAACCTGGTGTTCATCTCCATCACCACGAACCGCCTACCCGAAGAGAAGCAGCACATCGGCCGCAAACTCGGCCTGGCCGGCGCGCTTATCATGCGCGTCATCTTCCTGTGCTTCGCGTCATATCTCGTGCATATGACCAACCCCATCTTTACGCTTGACCTTGGTTCATACAACCACGGTTTCTCGGTGCGCGACATCGTGTTGCTGCTGGGCGGCGCCTACCTGATTTACAAGGGCATCACCGAGGTCATCGACATGCTGCGCCTCACCGAGGTGAAGGCTGCGCACTCCGAAGAGCACCGTGCCATCCACACCTTGACGCTGCCTAAGGCCGTTGCCACCATCATGGTGATGGACATCGTGTTCTCCATCGACTCCGTCATTACCGCCGTGGGCATGGCAGACCACCTGATCATTATGATCATCGCCGTCATGATCGCCGTGTTCATGATGATGATCTTCATCGACCCCATCTCCAACTTCATCAACGGCCACCCCGAGATGAAGCTGCTGGCGCTCACATTCATCGTGGCCATCGGCTGCCTGCTGGTCATGGACAGCCTGGGCTTCCACACCGGCATCGAGCTCATCCATATGCCGCTTGAGAAGCTTATCGTGTACTTCGCGATGGTGTTCTGCATCGTCCTCGAGCTGATTCAGATGCGCTACAACAAATCCCTCAAGCAGTACCACAAGGAGCATTGGCAGGCCGAAACCGCCCAGCAGATTGACGCTCTCAAAGCCGAGATGCTGGAGCGCCTTGAGGAGGAGAAGGCGAAGCGCGCCGAGCGCAAGGATGAGAACCCCGCGGGCGCCGATAACACCGCCACCTCCCCCACCCCCATCTTCATCGGCGGAAACGTGTACATCATGGCGCCTATTGTCGGCCAGGATGCTGCAACATTCCGTCGCATGATCGAGGCGTCTGACGAGCTGGATGCCGCGCTCAACGAGCCGATCGAAATCGAAACGGAGGCCGTGGAGGTGCTCGACGACGAGCAATCCAACGCAAACAAATAACCGGCACGATTACCAAAACCGCATGAACGAGGAAGGCGTCCGAATACGGGCGTCTTCTTTTTTCGACAATTTTCAAAATTACCCTTGATTAACTTTTTAATCTTCGGTATAAAGTTAATCGTGGTTTACATCCCACTGAGAAAGCAACGGCACCCGGGCGGTTCTTCCCCCTTTCCGCCCGGAGCGACCGAGCATCTTTCTCACCGCACATTCGTGCTTATCCGTGAGGCGGGCGGCACAAGGCGTCCTATCCCCCTGGCGCAACGCCGCCCCGCCCTTTCTTCCCCGTACAAATCTTGCAAACCATTCCAATTGCATTAGAATCTCGAACTTTGCATCTGTTTGTCACGTAAGGATTCCCATGCAGCAGAAGACGCCCGTCATGGTGTTCGCCTGCATTGCAATCGGATTCGCCGCGCTTTCTCTTTTAGGGCCCGCGCGCTCAATCGCGCCCCTCTTCGCGGCGATGACGCTGACCTACATCGAAGTCGGCCTGATCTTCTCCCCGTCCCAGACGGCGGGCCTGCGTACCCTTCCATCGCATCTTAACCCGCATGGCGTGGCGCTTTTGTCGACGTTCGTGCAGGTCGCTGCCTGCATAGGACCATCCATGTACATCGGCCTCATGTCAACGGCGCAAACCGTTTCCCAGGCAGCCGGAGCAAGCGCCGATGCGGCGGCGGCAAGCGGGTTCGCCGTGGCCGTAGCGGTCGCATCCGCCATCGGGCTCATTGGCGCCATCACGTCATTCTTCTATTCCCGGCAGCTGCGCGCAAAGCGACGCGCTCACCGCAGCGCCCCCTGAATCGCGATTGCTCAATTCGAGCGATCCGCCCAGCTTCTCGCAGAGTACCGCGCAGATGTTAAGGCCCAGACCGAAATGCGCGGCGTCGTCATCCCCAAACCCGCGTCCGGCGCCTTCGCGCCAATAGGGTTGTTTCGCATGCTCGAGGGCTTCAGGCGAAAAGCCATCGCCATCGTCTTCGACGCGCAGGCGAAGCATGCCGTCTTCCCAATCCACCGCAACCGCGACATGCCCTTTCGCATGGCGGGCGGCATTCGATACGAGGTTTTGGAGAATGCGAGAGGTGGCCTCTACGTCGAAGAGCAGATACTCGGGCAATTCTCCATGCTGCGCATCGAATGCAATATCGTTTGAGGAGGCGATGTCGCGCGCGTCCTGCGTTTCGTGTACGAACCAGCTTGCGATTAGAACCTTGACGGCTCGGGGTTCGTACGATTCGAGCGCATCCACATCCCTCATGCTTTCGACGTAGGACTGAAGCCTCGTCGTTTGCCGCAGCATCGCCTGCGCGGCATCGGCAACCTGGGCGGCGTCGAGCGCGTCTTGCGGAGCAAATTCCGCCAGCATCTCAGCCCTGCCGGAAAGCACGGTCAAAGGAGTCCGGAGGTCGTGTGCGAACGCTGCATTGGCGCGCCGGCGGTTTTCCGCCGAACGCCACGCAGCATGCTCCGCCCGCTCAAGCTCGGCGCGCATGGTGTCGAAACTCTCCGCCAGTTTTCCGAGTTCGCCACCCTCATCGACCGAAAGGGAGAAATCGAGGTCGCCCGAGGCAATGCGACGCGCCGCATCCTCCATAGCCTGCACAGGCGCGTCTATCTTTGCGCGGTAGAACGCACGCCCCGCTACGATGAAGCATGCGATACAGACCAGAGGAATAGCCACGACGGTGAACCAGACAAAGGCATCCGCCCACGTCCCTTCGGCGATGTAGACGTAATACCCCACGCGCGACACAAGAAGATCGCGATCCGAGTCGTCTGCGGCCAAAAGCGGCTCGACGGAATCGACCCCGCCGCGTGCCCCATTGGTCACTTCGTCATAGTGCGGCAAGCCGGCAAACGTCAGCGTCTTGGGATCGATGGGCGCCGCCGCAGACCCCTCGACCGGAACCCCGTTTTCCCATACATCCGCATCCATATCGTCCACCGCCATCAGGTCGAAGCCGTCAGGCGGCGCATCCAGGTGAATGATTGGAAAATACTCCGAGCCCGCGTCGGCGCGCTCCACGTAAATCGATTGAGGCTCTTCATCACCCGATGATACGCTCGCACCTCCGATGGTCACCGACACGCTGTCAGACGCAGATGACGAACCGCCCGTCGCGTCATTCGTTCCGGGAAAATACCAGGTCAACGTATCGGCAGGAATGAGAGAATTCGTGTCTTTGTCGTACACATAGACGCCGGAATACCTGGTCTGCGAAAACGTCGCTTCCGCATACAGCGAAGACGTGATGCCCGCGATAAGGCACGAAAGAACAACGGCGGAAGCAACAGCCGCCAGCGAATAGATGATGAACGCGGATTTCACGGAACACATTCGAATATACGACCTGAAGCGTTTGGTGGGATGAAGCCACGACGGACGGGCTTGCGCGCCCTTGCTCACGACCCCCATGAGTACCCCACGCCCCAAACGGTCCGGATGCACGCAGGATCGGCGCCGGCTTCCTGAAGCACCTTGCGAAGACGACGAATATGCTCGGTCACCACCGACGAGTCGCCGTCGCCTTGCCAGACGCGCTCATAGATCATGCCACGGTCGAACACCTGCGTAGGATGCTTGGCAAGGAGGGCGCAGATCTCGTACTCCTTGCGCGGAAGCGATACCGGATTGCCGTTGACGAAAACCTGCATACGGCCAAAATCAATCGATATCTCATCGTTCATGCGTACAAGCGGCGATGTCGTGCGCCTTCGCTCGCGCGCCAGCTGAGCCGCAACGCGCGCACCGAGCACCTGGAGCGAAAACGGCTTGGTCACGTAATCGTCGCCGCCCGATGCGAAGCCGTCGATCATATCAGCATCCTCGACGCGCGCGGTGAGGAAGATGATCGGACACGTGACCGATTCCCTGATGGTGCGGCACACCTCGAAACCGTCACGACCAGGCATATTCACGTCAAGTAGAATCAGATCGGGGTTGCGCCGTGCAGCTTGAATCGCGGCATCGCCATCGTAGGCAACCGCAACGAGATAGCCCGAAAGTTCGAAATACCCTTTAAGCATGTCGGCGATGTCGCGCTCGTCATCCACGATGAGAATCAAAGGGCGCGTGCGGGCTGCGCCATGGGCGGCACCGTCCTTTTCGGATGCGATGCGGTCTTTCATGTGGCTCCTTCTCGAACGCCTTACACTCTGCGCTTTTACCCTATCAGACAAATATCAACTTTCTCCCATCTTTGGCGCGACGATTCGAAAAAGCCCTTGCGCTACCCCTCATTTCTTTATGCTTGAACATTTTCAAAAGATACAAAATTAGTCTTGACTAACTTTTCAATCTCGCGTATAAAGTTACCCGTGGCTTACATCACACAGGGATGCTCGATTGACCGGACGGTTCTTCCCCCTTTCCGTCCGGCATCAATCGGCTGAAACGCCCTATGAAGCTCACTTATTCGCGAGGCGGGCGGCACGAAGCGCCCTTCCCCCTGGCGCACGCCGCCCCGCCCATTTTTTCTGCACGCGAGGCATCCGCAATAACGCGGGTGCTTTTTCATTGTTGAGCGCCTTTGATGCCCCAACGCATGAGCAGCGCCGAGTTAATGATGACGAAAACCGATCCTGCATTATGCACAAGTGCGCCCACCACGGGGTTCAAAATTCCCACCATTGCGAGGATGATAGCCACAAAATTGAGCGTCATGGAAAACGCCATGTTCCTCTTGATGGTGACCATCATGCGACGCGAAAGGGCGAACAGATGCGGAAGCGCGGAAATGTTGTCGCGCACGAGAGCGATATCGGCCGCATCCACTGCGATATCGCTACCGACGCCTCCCATGGCAATACCGACATACGCCTTCTTAAGGGCGGGCGCATCATTTACGCCATCGCCCACCATGCACACATGGGCACCACCGTCTTGGAGCACGGCGATAGCATCCATCTTATCTTCAGGCAAGCACCCCGCCTTCACTTCATTGATGCCCGCATCTCCCACAATAGCGCGCGCCGCCTTCGCATGGTCGCCCGTCATGAGAACAGGGGTTATCCCGAGCGATGAAATGCCCTCCACCGTTGCACGCGCATCGCTTCGCACGGTGTCGGCAAGGGCCACAACTCCTGCCGCTTTTCCGTCTATGGCAACATAGACAACCGTGCAACCTCGTTCGAGAAACTCATCGGCACACGCCTGGAATCCCAAAGCCCCCGCGATGCCCGCCTCGAGCATCATGTCGAAGTTGCCGGCAAGCACGCACCTTCCCGAAACCATCGCAGAAACACCTCTGCCGGGCGTCATAGCAAAATCCTTCACCTCGGGCAAAGCGCCGTCCACCTGGGTCTTCCAACCCTCAACGATGGCCTTGCCAAGCGGATGTTCGCTCATTGATTCTGCCGCCGCACAAGCAGTGAAAAGCTCGTCTTCGGTGACGGCGTTACGCTGCGCGTGATTACCGCAGCACCCTTCATGATGACCGTGCGAGGATACAAAGGGCTTAACCGCTACCACCTGCGGATGACCGTGGGTGAGCGTGCCCGTTTTATCGAACGCAACCCAATCCACAACGGCAAGGCGCTCAAGCGCGTCGCCCTCGCGCACAAGGATGCCAAACTTCGTCACGTTGCCGATGGCCGCCATGATGGCCGTAGGCGTTGCAAGCACGAGCGCGCAGGGGCAGAACACCACGAGAATGGTGACCGCGCGAATGATTTCACCGGTGACGATCCACGTACCGAGCGCAGAGACAAGGGCGATGACCACGATCCACGTAGCCCACCGGTCTGCAAGACGTACAATCTTGGCCTTTCCCGCGTCGGCGGATTGCACGAGCGCGATCATGCGAGCAAGGGAGCTGTCCTCCCCCACACGCTGGGCCACCATGTCGAATGCGCCAAATTGGTTGACCGTTCCGCTTTTCACCTCGTCGCCAATGAATTTATCCTGCGGAAGAGGTTCGCCCGTCATCACCGACTCATCAATAGACGTTTGTCCAGAAAGAATGACACCGTCCACCGGCACCGACTCACCGGGCAAAACGCGAACCACGTCGCCCACGCACACCTGATCTGCGGAAACAACGCGCTCCTCACCGCCCACAATAACGCGAGCCGTACGCGGCGTAAGGCTCACCAGGCGCTCAATGCCCGCACGCGCCTTGGCAACCGTCAGATCCTCTAACAGCGACCCCAACTGCATGATGACGGCAACTTCGCCTGCCGCGAAATCCTCCCCAATAATGAGCGATGCGATAAGAGCCAGCGATACGAGGACGTCGGCCTTGATGTCGAACGCCGTAACCAGACCCACGATGGCCTCAAGAATAATGGGCACGCCGCACAAAACCACCGCTATCCAGGCGGGATTAAACGGAAGGATATCGGGGGCGAAAAAGCTAAAGAGCAGGGCGATCGCCGAGATCACGATGAACGTGACATCTTTCTTCACACCGCCCCATTCGAGAAGCCGCTCAATCTTCTGCGCAAACACGTCAACCGCCCGCATCATCATCCTCCATCAAAGCAACCAATCCATTACATGCAATACAATAATATTTATACCCATAGGGGTATATGTATGATAGGAATGATACGACTTAAAGAAATTGTTTACCAGAGGTGATTTTTTGAATGCGTCATCTATCGGTCGCAATCGAGCGCAATGCAAGCGAGGCTATCCATGTCTCACGATGTCCAATAAAGCATTGCGATCCGCCGCGACGAGCTTGCGCCGCCTACGCGCATCATAAATCTGAGGATGACCAGCCTCGAAGCGCTTTGAAAAAGACGCCACTAGCTCATATTGGAAAACCGTTCGACCGCCTTGGTGAAACTCTCGATCGTTTTGTCGGCATCGCCGTGTTCGATACCGTCTCGCACGCAATGTTTGATATGGCCCTCGAGAACAACCTGGCCGCACTTGTGCAAGGCGGATTTTGCAGCATTAATCTGCGAGAGCACGTCTTCGCACGGGATGTCTTCGTCGATCATGCGGTCAATCGCCTGCACCTGACCGATGATCTTCTTAAGCCTGCGATGCAGGTTATCGGAATCCATGCACTGTCTCATGCCGAAACCTTTCTTGCGTGGATGCTTTTACCCCTCGAATGTGCACCCCGTCCCAATGATTCGCTAAAAGTCTACCACGCCCCGACCCTACAACGTCTCAGGCCGGAATCCACCTGCAGCATTCATGTTCGGTAAAGCGCACATTTCCCGACCGTTGCGCATGGTACCTCCTTTCGAATCACGTACTAATTTTTACGTGCGGCCTTGACGATAGCGTCAAACATTATATACTTATGAACAGTTGTTCATATGTTGAAAGGTTTTATCATGAGCACGAACAAAGAGAAAGAAATCGCTCAGGTCCTAGCAGCCCAAGACCCGGCAGCGGTCACCCAGAATCCGACAGCTCCCGCTCAAGGTACCCTTTCTGCTCCGGTGCACGCCCATGGGGCCGGCTGCGATTGCGGCGCCTGCTCGGAGGCGTTCGGCGAGCTAGCAGATGACCTTCCTGACGAAGAGCTGCTCTACGACCTCGCCGACCTATTCAAGGTGTTTGCGGATACCACGCGCATCAAAATCCTCTATGCGCTCATGGGCCGCGAGCTGGCCGTAGGCGATATCGCCGAGCTCGTCGGGGCAACGCAAAGCGCGGTATCGCACCAGCTGCGCACGCTTAAGCAAGCCCATCTGGTCAAATTCCGTCGCGACGGCAAAAGCGTGATGTATTCGCTGTCCGACGACCACGTCTACACCGTGCTTGCCCAAGGCATGAGCCACATCTGCGAATAGATACTGAAATCCATCCGAAAGGAATTTCCCATGCGTAAATCATTCAAACTCGATGAAATCGACTGCGCGAACTGCGCCCAGAAACTCGAGGACGCCATCAAGAAACTCGACGGCGTGAACGACGCCCGCGTGAACTTCCTCACCCAGAAGCTCACGCTCACGGCCGACGACGCCGACTTCGAAGGCGTGCTCAACCGCGTTATCGACCTCACCGCCCAAATCGAACCCGATTGCGAAATCATCCGATGAACAAGAAACAGATACAGTGGCGCAACCGTATCATTGTTGCGCTCGTCATTTTCGTCCTGGTGATGGCGGCGACCGAGCTTCTGCCCCTTGCGACATGGCTGGGCAGCGAGCGCAACGCGGTGTATCTGGAGTTCGCGCTGTTCCTGATCCCCTACCTCATCGGCGGCTACGATGTGCTCGCAAAGGCCGGGCGCAACATCATCCGCGGCCAAGCGTTCGACGAATGCTTCCTCATGACCGTGGCCACCATCGGCGCGTTCGCGATGGTCTTTTTCCCCGACACGGGCCCGCATATGGCCGAAGGCGCCGCCGTCATGCTGTTCTACCAGGTAGGCGAGCTCTTCCAAAGCTACGCGGTAGGCAAAAGCCGCAAATCCATTGCAGCCATGATGGACATCGCCCCCGATTACGCCAACATCGAGCGAGACGGGTCGCTTGTCGAGGTCGATCCTGACGAGGTTGCCGTGGGCGACATCATCGTCATCAAGCCCGGCGAGCGCGTTCCTATCGACGGCGTGGTCGTGGAAGGCGCCTCCCAGCTTGACACGGCCGCCCTCACCGGTGAGAGCATCCCCCGCCACGTGGAGGAGGGAGCTCAGGTCATCTCGGGCTGCGTGAACATGACCGGCCTGCTCAAGGTGCGCACCACCAAGCCGTTCGGCGAATCCACCGTGAGCCGCATCCTCGAGCTTGTGGAAAACGCCAGCGAGAAGAAGGCCCGCACCGAGAATTTCATCACGCGTTTCGCCCGCGTGTACACCCCCGTCGTGACCATCGCCGCCCTGCTGCTGGCCGTCATTCCCCCGCTCGCCGGCATGGGCACATGGGGCGACTGGATTCTGCGCGGTCTTACGTTCCTCGTAGTCAGCTGCCCCTGCGCCCTGGTCATCAGCGTGCCGCTCAGCTTCTTCGGCGGGATTGGCGGCGCATCGCGCCTGGGAATCCTGGTCAAGGGCTCCAACTACCTCGAGCAGCTGGCACACGTCGACACCGTGGTGTTCGACAAGACCGGCACGCTTACCTCGGGCACCTTCAACGTGGTGGCCGTGCACCCCGAAGCGGGAATCGACCCCGACTACGTGCTCTCGCACGCCGCCCACGCCGAAGCGTTCTCCGACCACCCCATTGCCGCCTCCATCAAGAAGGCGTACTCGGGCGACATAGATCAGACGTGCATCAAAAACGCCCGCGAAGAATCGGGCCACGGCGTAAGCGCGCTGGTCAACGAGCGTATGGTGCTCGTGGGCAACAACAAGCTGATGGCGGCGCACGACAGCACGTGGAACGAATGCGAGCTTGAGGGCACGATTCTTCACGTTTCGGTCGATGGGAACTATGCCGGCCATATCGTTATCGCCGACGTGGTGAAGGAAGACGCGGAGCATACTATCGCCGATCTGCATGCCGTGGGCGTGAAGAAATGCGTCATGCTCACCGGGGACCGCACCGACGTTGCTGAAGCCGTCGCAACCAAGCTGGGTCTTGACGAGGTTCACGCGCAGCTTCTGCCCGAAGACAAGGTCAATGCGGTGGAAGCGCTGCTTGAACAGGAGCAGGACAACGGAAAGCTCGCGTTCGTGGGCGACGGCATCAACGACGCCCCCGTGCTCATGCGCGCCGACGTAGGCATCGCCATGGGCGCCATGGGCTCCGATGCCGCCATCGAGGCCGCCGACATCGTGCTGATGGACGACAAGCCTTCAAGCATCGCCAAGGCCATGCGCATCGCGCGCAAGACCATGCGTATCGTGTGGCAGAACATCGTGTTCGCGCTGGGCGTCAAAGTGCTCATCCTGGTGCTCGCCGCCGTAGGCATCGCCAACATGTGGCTCGCCGTATTCGGCGACGTAGGCGTGGCGATTCTCGCCATCCTCAACGCCATGCGCTGCATGAGCGTCCACAAGATGAGCGAATAGACCTTTTTCCTTTGCGAGGATTACACCAAACGGGTGCGTCAAGCATAGCGCTTTGCGCACCCGTTCTGCGTTCACGTCAAAGGAAGGGGCGGCGCAGGGTGAGGGCGTCAGCGACACTCGGCTTTCTCAAATATTTAAATTTATAGGCTGGAAAGCCTAGTCCGACGCATAGCGAGCGAAGCGAGCGGTAGGAGGACGGGTGTCGCAGACGTCCTCACCCTACGCAGCCCCGGTGGGATCGCTAAGGCTGCAGAGAGCGAATCGTGGGCAGCAAAGCGTCGTCGCGAATGACGCGCAAGGCAGAAGAGGCAAGCACGGTTCCCAACGCATCGCTGTTCGAGTCGACCGCTTCTTCCGCGATCTTCAGAAGATATTCCGCGTTCTCATGCAAAGCGTCGTAAGGAATGCCCGCCTCGATCATGATTTCACGCTCTTTGAGGGCAGAGTGCCTCTGCAGCCCTTTCACGCCCTCAACGAGCTCGGCGCATTCCTCGGCTGCCTGGTCGGCCATCTGCGAACCGAGGGCGATGCAGCGCCGATAGCACGCCACCGCGAGCTCGAATCGATTCATCTTCCAGTAGGCGAACGCCAGCCAATAGAACGCCAGCCCCGCGTCCTCGGGGTTCCACGCCAGCTCAAGGGCCTTGATGCACATGGACGCCTCGGATTCGAAGTCGCCTCTCACGAAGTACGCACGCGCTGCGCGCAGGTACGCCGTGGCATAGGCCGGCGAAAGCTCGATGCAACGCTTCGCGTGGACAAGCGCCTCGTCCTGGCCCGTGATGGAGCCAGTTAAGACCTGGGCATACAGGTCGTGGACCAGATACGCCTCGTTGGCAAGGGGCAGAACCTTGCGCCCTCCCCTATCGTCGGCGCAATGCTTTTCATAGAGCACGCGCGTGGCGTACGAATCGAAATAGCGGTAGCAGATCCGCGACGTATCGGCAAACGCCCCGCACGAATCCACGGTTTTCTGAAGCCCGTCGAGCACTTGGGTGGCTCCCACGTCATCGCCCTCGCGGGACAAGGCGTACGCCCTGGTCATAGGAGCTTTGAAGCCATAGGCGTCAATGAATGCCTCCCGCACCTCAAGCTCGCTTTGGTAATCCAGACGGCCTTGGGCGAAATCGTCCAAAAGCCCCTGGCACACCCGCCTAACCGTCAGGTTCTCAGTACGGTCGTGGATGGCCTTGATCGCCGCTACCGCCGCGTCGTTTCCCTGCGCCATAGCGGCGATGGCCTCCTCGGCCAACGAACGTCTCTTGTGCTCTTCGAATATGTTGAGGTCGCAGCCGCGTTCGACGCCGAGCTCTGCACGCGCGGCGTCGTTCAAAGGAGCAACATCGTCATACACCAGCTCTTCGCGACCTAAAGCGAATTCGCCCTCACTGAACGTGAACAGCGGCTCGATACGGCTCAGTTCGAACGAATCCCCAAGCTGATAGCGCGCCCCCGCCGCACCTAGGATGGCGAACGGATCGGCGAAAACGTGGTCCACATCCTGCGCGAATGCGTTCTCTACCACGGCGCGGGTCAGCTCCACCGACATGATGGGCGTAAACTTCTCCTCAGACCTCTTGCAGGTGATGAGCACGCGCCCCACGCGCGACGAGACATGCATCGCCAACGCGGCCAGAAGGATGCAGATATGCGCGGCATAGCGCACGTACGTCGCATTGGAGTCGGCGGGCGTCGTAGGCCTATACGCCTGCGCCTGCACGTCCCACACGCTCTTGGGAAGCGACGCGACGGGAGGCATGATCACGTTGACCGCCAGCGCATCCCCCGCCTCGTTGGTTCGGAAATCGTATCCGATGCGGTACGGAAGCCTCAGCGATTCGCATGCCCGCGCGAACTTCAGATGGCGCCCCCACCTGCCCTTGACGCCTTCGGGCCTGCGCGGGTCGGGCGCCTGCGTGCAGATGCAGTCGATGAGCCACTGATCGTACTGAGCGCACAGCGACTCGTCCTCGTCAAGCTTGCCAGATCCCAGTTCTTGCAGATAATCGGTCAGCAGCAAGAACCTGTTGAGCGCGCCCTCCGCGCCGATAAGCGTGGCGCGCTGTTGCGCGGTCGCCGGATGGGCAAGGAACAAACCGTTCTCCACCGTCTCGAACGCGTTCTCGTAAGAGAAGTCGATATAGTACGTGTTGGCGTACGACACCGTTCTGATCAGGCGAAGCGACGGCAGCGCAGGGTCCTCACCCTCGTTGAGCCGCGCCGCAAAATCGCTGAGCGACTTGCCCACCACGCCTTCTTCGCGAAGCATATGAACGAGGTACCGCTCTACGCCGCGCGCAGAAGCAGGATCCTCATGCCAAGAGTTCTCGGCCTCCAGCACCTCGCGATCAATGCCCGAGAAGAAATCGCCGGATCCAAGGCGCATGAACACGTCGGCCAAGTCGAACACCTTCGGCGCGGCAGGCGCACTGGCGCGATGCTCGGCTTCGGCAGGAAGGTATTTGTACAGCGAAAGAAAGCACATCGCCATGAAGTCGTCGTACGGAAGGTCGCGCGGCATTCCCGAAAAATCGACGCCCGCATTGGAGGCGCGATCCAACGACGCGCCGAACGTAAGGCGCATCTCGGCCACGGCATCGCCCGTCTTCGTGAATTCCATGATCGGCGTAAGCGAAGTGCGCGCAGGGCCTTCCTGAATCTGAATGCAGCCCTTCTGGCCCTGTGAATTGGGATAGGTCTGAATAAGCACCTGGGGCATCTGCGCAGGAGGAGCGACCGGCGGCTCATCGCAGGAAAACGCGCGACCGTATTTATCCACATAGCCCACGATGCGAACGCGGTTCGAATGGGCGGGATCGAACTCCACGATGTAGAACGAACCGCCTTCGGGCAGCTGGATGCCGGAAGTGACCATGCCGAAAATATGGCCTTGCGGGGCAAACGGCACGCTGGTAAGCTTCGTCGATTTGGCGAACAATCCGAGTTTGACGGGATACGTAGAGTCCATGATCCACCTCTGCGAAACGCTTTTGTTTCGCACGATTATACGTCAAAGACGGATGCCGCTTTCGTTGTTACGACGTTTTGCGCAAAGCGGATTCCGGCGAATCGGAGCCAGGCTTGAGGCTCGGCGCCTCATTGCCCACGATGACCAGGGGCTTGCTGCCCAGAAGATACTTCTCGAGGAACGCCGCTTCGTCCGGCGTCAG
>NZ_CALUMA010000003.1 GCF_944321625.1 uncultured Slackia sp. | reverse complement strand
AGAACACCGGCAAGGTGTGCGGCATCGAGCTGCCCGCCGGCCTGGAGAACTCCGCCAAGCTGCCGACTACGCTGTTCACGCCTTCCACCAAGGCCGAGATCGGCGACCACGACGAGAACATCAGCTACGAGCGCTGCGCCGAGATTATCGGCGACGAGGCCGCCAGCGCCATCCGCGACCTGTCGCTGAAGGTGTACGAGACGGCAGCCGCCCACGCGCTCGAGCGCGGCATCATCATCGCCGACACCAAGTTCGAGTTCGGCACGGTGGACGGCAAGGTCATTCTGGGCGACGAGGTTCTGACGCCCGACAGCTCTCGCTTCTGGGACGCCTCCTGCTACGAGGTGGGCAAGGAGCAGCCCAGTTTCGACAAGCAGTTCGTGCGCAACTGGCTCAACGAGAACTGGGATCGCACCGGCAATCCGCCGCGCCTGCCCCAGGAGGTCATCGAGAAGACCACCGAGAAGTACATCTCGGCGTACGAGAAGATTACGGGTCGCAAGTTCCAGTAACGCACTGCGCCGTTCTTTCGAGCGGCGCTTTACTCGAAGAGGCGCTTAATTCCTACGATTTTCTTACGGCGTCCGCTTGTGGGAGTTGCAGCAAGCGGGCGCTTTCTTTATATTGGCATTTCGAGTTTTTTCGTTAGAGCACTATAGATCGAAGAGGAATCATGACTCAACGTAATCCGATGAACGAGCGCTATCAAGGCGAAGCCCCCAAGGGCCAGACCAAGAAGTCCGCGTCTTCGATGAAGCCCAAGACCAAGGCGGCTTCCAGTGTATACGTGCGTCCCGCCGAGAAGACGCCCCAGGAGAAGAAGGCTATCCGCCGCGAGCAGCGCCAGAAGCAGCGCGAGCTGGACAGCAAATACTACAATCCTCCCACCCAGGAGTACAAGAACCTGCGTCGCCTGTGGTGGGTATGCCTGCTTGGCGCCATCGTGCTTACGGCGTTGGGCATGTTCATTCCGCAGTGGTTCCCCAACGTGCCCGGCATCCAGTGGTGGTGCATCGTTCCCGCGTACGCCCTGATCATCGTTGCTCTGTGGCTTGACTTCTCCAAGATTCGCAAGGTGCGCCAGGCGTACCAGATGGAGATGATGAAGAAGCATCCCAAGGAGATCAAGCGTCATGCCAAGACGCATTCTGCCAATCTCCATGCCCAGCAGAAGGAGGCCGAGCGTGCCGCCAAGCCCAGCATCGGCGAGCGCATCGGCAAGGTGTTCGGCATGAAGGGCAAGAAGGAAGAGGCCAAGGAGGCGTCCGAGCCCACCGCTGAGGAAACCGCGAAGGCTGCCGCCGAGGCTAAGGCCGAAGAGGATGCGCACAAGACCATCGCGCAGCTCAAGGCCGAGCGCGAGGCCGAGAAGAAGGCCACCGAGGAAGCCGACAAGGCTGCGGAATAGCCCTTATCTTGTCCGCTGCGCCTGTCAGCGCATATCATGCATCAGTCGAAAGCCCGCCCCGTGCGGGCTTTCGTGCATCGTGGCGCAAAAAGGCGGAGGGCGTCTTTCGCGCGGAAGGTGGTATGCGTGTGGCTTGTGATGCCTCTTCAATCTGCTATACTGCGCCCTTGTGTCGCGCATCGTTGGGCCCTGCGCGCCGTGTATCTGTAGTTGCCCATAGCCCGTGCGGTCTGCCCGCATCGTGGAGAAAAGAGGAATCATGGAAAAAACCGCCGTCAAGGGCGCGTCGTCTGCGCGCACGACCTACGTGGCCGAGGCCGGCCTGATTGCTGCCGTGTATGCGGCCTGCACGCTGGTCGCTCTGCTGCTGCTCCAGGGTTTGGCCTGGGGTCCCGTTCAGTTCCGCATCTCTGAGGCGCTAACCGTGCTTGCCGTGCTCACGCCCGCGGCCGTTCCCGGACTGACCATCGGCTGCGTGATCGCCAACCTTGCCGCCATGGTGATCAACGGAACGGGCGCGCTCGGCCTGCTGGATGTGGTGTTCGGTTCTGCCGCCACGCTCATCGGCGCGCTGTGGTGCCGCAAGTTCGCCGAGAATCCCAAGGTCGCCATGCTGGGTCCGGTGCTCGCGAACGCCGTCATCGTGCCTGCGTATCTGCCTATTCTGCTGCAGGGTCTGGGCTTCTACACGATTCCCTTCACCACCATCAGCCTTGACGGCGCATATCTGCCCATGTACCTGTTCGGCCTGGTTGCTACTGGCATCGGCGAGGCGGCGGTCGTCTACATTCTGGGCACGCCGCTGCTGGCCGCCCTGCGTCGCGCCAAGGTGTTTTCAAAGTAACCGTTTTTGGTGGAAATAAGCGAAAACCGGCGCAAAAGCGCTTCAAATTTTGGTGAAGACATACGCCTTCTTGTGAAAGCCGTGGGCCACCGACGAACGGCACAAGCTATAAAGGGTAAAATAGACGGGTTCGCATCAAAGGCCAAGCGCGCGCAATCCTGTTTTGACGAAGCGGGCGAGCGCGAGGCTTTGCCATGTATCACGAGCCAGCGAACGAGGGACGCCCATTGCGTCCCTCGTTTTGCGCAGTTGTCAAAGGATGCTTATGAACCCGGTAGTTCTGATTCCGACATACGTTTCCGCGAGCCGCCGTTCGCAGGGCGGCGCCGTCACCACCACATACGACCACGCCACGCCGCTGTCCTCCGAGGGCGAGCTGCCACGCTGCCTCGATTCGCTGCGTTGCGTGCGGGGGCTGGGGACCGTCGTCATTCTGGTGGCCGCCGAGGCGGCGATAGAAAACCAGGCGGCAAGCAAGATTCGCGGCATAGCCTCGCAGTTCCCGGATTTGGATATCGTTGTGGTGGGCGCGCCCGAAGCGGCTCTGGTGCGTCAGCGCATGGAGCAGCTGGGCATCATCACCCACGGCGAGGTGGGCCTTTCGGGCTATGGCGCCGTGCGCAACATGGGTCTGCTCATGGCGAACGTCCTGGGGTTCGATGCTGCGGTGTTCGTGGATGACGACGAGGTCATCGACGACGAGGCGTTCCTCGAGCGCGCCATGTACGGCCTGGGCAAGCTCACGCGTCGCGGCGTTCCCATTCTCGCCAAGACGGGGTATTATCTCAACGACCAGGACAGCTATCTTTCGCGACGTTCCACCAAGTGGTACGACCGCTATTGGGAGCAGGGCAAGGCGTTCAACGCGTGGATCACGCGCGCCATGCGCGGCCCGCGCCTCTCCCGTTCGAACCACGTGTGCGGCGGATGCCTGGCGCTTCATAAAGAGGCGTTCAAGCGCGTGTCGTTCGACCCGTGGATTTCGCGCGGCGAGGACCTTGATTACATGCTTGACCTGCGCATGTACGGAAGCGACATCTGGTTCGACAACACGTGGGTGCTGCGCCACCTGCCTCCCAAGACGCCGCGCGAGGGCATGCGCTTCCGCCAGGACATCTTCCGCTGGCTCTACGAGTACCGCAAGCTCGAGTACGCGCGCACGCAGATCGACCTCATGCAGATCAAGCCCCAGTCGCTTCTGCCGTATCCGGGGCCGTTCCTCACGGCCGACGTGGTCAAACGCATCCGGCGCACGGCGCTCCTGCGCTCTATCGGGCGTCCCGACGGCAAGGGCTATCGCGAGGCCGCCAAGGCGGCGAGCAACGAGGCGGCGCACTACGCCGAATCGCACTGCGGCAAATATTTCGAATTCCAGTTCATGTGGCCTACGCTCATGCTGCGCATGGAGAACGACGCCATTCTGAGGACCGCCCTCATGCGTTCGGCGGGCAAGGACGAAAACGGCATGGTTCCTATGGGCGCCGGCATCAACCCGGGTGAGACCACTGAGATCCGCCTGAATCTGGGCGCAAGCGAGTAGGGGAGTCATGGAGATATTTATCATCGCTGCCGTCGTAGGTGTGGGCGTCGGCATTCTGTCGGGCCTGCTGGGAATCGGCGGCGGCGTGATTATGGTGCCCCTGTTCAGGCTGGGTTTCGGACTTGACGCGATCGTGGCAACCGCCACGTCGCTGTTCACGATTATTCCCACGTCCATTTCGGGTATGGTCAAGCATGCGCGCAACAAGACGAGCGTGCCCAAAATCGGCGCCGTATGCGGCTTGTTCGGCGCGTGCCTTTCGCCGGTGGGCGTCTGGGCGGCGAACATCTCGCCCGATTGGCTGATTATGGCGGTGGCGGCTGTGATCATCGCCTATTCCGCCGTGACCATGCTGTCCAAAGCGCTCAAATCTCCCAAGAAGCAAAAGAGCGAGACGCACGCAGCCGAGAAGGCATCTGCTGGCGTGTCGGGGGTTGTATCCGCCGACCTGCAGTGCGATGCCGATGCGGGCAAGGGCGCCGGCCTTGCCGGAGGCGCCGATGCGGGTAAGGGCGCCAGCTCGAACAATGCGGAGGGCTCTGGTCTGGCAGGGGAGTCGCACGAGAGCGCGTTCGCCGCAGCGTTTCGCTTCACGCCTGCCCTCCTCGTCAAAACCGCTGTCATCGGCGTGTTCGCCGGCTTCATGAGCGGCTATGTTGGCGTGGGCGGCGGTTTCGTGATGGTGCCGCTGTTCATCTCGCTTTTGGGCGTGCCGATGAAGCTTGCGTCGGGCACGTCGCTCACGGCGGTGTGCATCTTGGCAGTTCCGGGCGTCATTGAGCAGGCGCTGCTGGGCAACGTTGATTTCGCCATCGGCATCGCCATGGCCGTGGGGTCTATCCCCGGTGCTATTATCGGCGCCAACTTGGTCAAACGCATCCCGGAGCGCACGCTGCGCATCTTCTTCGCATGCTTTTTGGCGGTCGTTGCCGTGGTGCTGGTGCTCAACGAGGTGGGTGTGCTGGCGTAGGCCGATTGCCATACGTAAAGGTTGCTATGCCATGGGGCTGTCGCCATGGGGCTGCCGGGCTTGGAGGCCGCAATGCCATGGGGGCTACCGAGCTTGGGGCCGTGATGCCACGGGCTGTCGCGTTTGGAGGCCGTGATGCCACGGGCTGTCGCGTTTGGAGGCCGTGATGCCGTAGGCTACCGGGCTTTTCGCCCCCGCCGGCCAGTGCAACTCGCACCCACCTCGCTTTCTCAAGCTTGAAATCGAACGCGCGCTATCGGGCTTTTCGTCCCCGTCGACCAGTGAAACCAGATTTTGGGGACATTTTTTCGACTTTACCGGATAATAATGATGGAGAAGGTCGAATTTGAGCGATGTGCGACCCCAAAGCGCTTGTGGTGCATGAGGTCTCGCT
Organism: uncultured Slackia sp.; assembly: GCF_944321625.1. Taxonomy (GTDB): domain Bacteria; phylum Actinomycetota; class Coriobacteriia; order Coriobacteriales; family Eggerthellaceae; genus Slackia. The sequence goes on along the minus strand of NZ_CALUMA010000003.1, from coordinate 44,286 downwards.
ATCGCGACCTGGTGCTTTGGTTGCAGCTCATGCGCTGTCTCATGTCAATCGGCAATCCGGCGCCGGGAAAATCGATTTTTTGTCCACGATGGAACGAGTTGCTGTCCCGAATCCGGCATGGAGGGGCTGCATCGAGATACAAAGAGGAGCGCTGATATTCATGGTATCGATGACGATGAAGAACAACTACGCGAAGGCGCTCGACCTGATTCTGTTCGCGACCGCAACGCTTGCGGCCGCCGTGCTGGTGTTGGGCGTGTACCGCCCCGAGGCCATCGGCAACCTCAACGTTGTTGCGGGCATCTCGTTCACGGTCTCGCTCGCGCTGCTCATCTATCTGCGGTTGAACCCTGACAGCGTGCGCGCGCGTCAGTCGGACACCATCCTCAAAATCGCATCCGAAACGCTCGCCTGCCTGCAGAAGGGCATGGACATCCCCACGGCGCAGAAGGTGTGCCGCCTGCTGCTTCCCGCGATCGGGGCGCAGGCCGTCGCCATCACTGACAAGGAGCATATTCTGGGATACGCCGGCCTGGAGGAAACCTCCAGCCCTGGTGGCAGCCCTATTCGCACCAAGGCGACGCACGCTACGCTGGAGGACGGGCGCATTCGCGTGCTGGGAACGCCGGAAGAAATCGGGTTTCCGCCTACGGTGAAAAGTCTGCGTGCCGGCATCATCGTGCCGCTGCGCCGCGGCGAGGCGATTGTGGGAACGCTCAAGTTCTATTACCGCCGCGCCGGCGAGATCACCGAGACCCAGCTTGCGCTCGCCGAGGGCATCGGTGAGCTTTTGTCCACGCAGATTGCCGCCGTCGAGCTCGAGCAGCAGACTAAGCTTGCCACCACCATGGAGCTCAAGGCGCTGCAATCGCAGATCAACCCTCATTTCTTGTTCAACACCATCAACACCATCGCATCGTTGGTTCGCACCGACCCCGACCGCGCGCGCGTGCTGCTGCGCGAATTCGCCATTTTCTACCGCCGGACGCTGGAGAACTCGGAAGACTTCATCGAGCTGATGCGCGAGGTCGATCAGACCATGCGCTATTTTAATTTCGAGGTGGCGCGCTTCGGTGAGGAGCGCCTGGCGCTCGAGGTGAATATCGAGGACGACCTCGAAGACATGATGGTGCCTGCGTTCATGATTCAACCTCTGGTAGAAAACGCGGTGCGCCATGCCATGCCTCAGGAGGGCAAGCTCACGGTGGAGATCGCGGTGCACAGCGAAGGCGACGATGTGATCATCGAGGTGCGCGACGACGGAGTGGGCATGGAGGCTGAACAGGCACGCAAACTCTTGCGCCCCGAGGCGTCCAAGGGCCTGGGTATCGCCATGAAGAACATCAGCGAGCGCCTGCGCGGCAACTTCGGCACCGAATCGCACATGGATGTCGAATCGCAGCCGGGCAATGGTACCTGCGTGCGCATGTTCTTGAAGGACGCGTTGCTTGACGACTAGCGTCTGAATCCCGGCATACGGTAGATTCGGCAGAGTAAAAGGCGTAAAATCAACGGTGAACGGCAATTGCCATAAGGGTAGTCTATCGTTTTATAGAAATTGAAGCCAAACCCGTGCCATTTATGCCGATTCGCACTCACGCGTCATACGATGTGGGATAATATAAAGACGTCGCTGATATCTAGCGGCTGATTTCTGTGGCGATGGAGGATGCAGTGCTTAACGCGATTATCGTAGACGACGAGGCGCCCGCGCGTTCGGAATTGCGCTACCTGCTGGGAGAAGTAGGCGGCGTCGAAGTGGTGGCCGAGGCCGCCAGCGTACGCGAGGCAATCGAGAAGATGCAAAGCTATCCGGTGGACGTTCTGTTCCTGGACGTCAGCATGCCCGAGGTCACGGGCATCCAATTTGCGGAAGCGTTGCAGCGCCTGAGGAACCCTCCTGCGGTCATCTTCGTTACCGCCTACAGCGAGCATGCTCTTGAAGGCTTCAAGGTCAATGCGGTCGATTACCTGGTCAAGCCCGTGGAAACCGATCGTCTTCGCCAGGCCGTGAACCGTGCGAACGAGCACGTCACGCTCCACCTGAAGGTCGCCCAGTCCGAGCGCATCCCCGTGGAAAAGGGCGGCAAGAAGATTCTTGTTCCCATCGACACTATTCGCTACGTGCGCGCCAAGGATGACTACTCCAAGCTCTACACCGACGTTGAAGAGTATTTCTCCACCACGTCGCTGGCGCATCTTGAGAAGCGCCTCGACGGCCATGGATTCTTCCGCGTGCATCGCGGCTTCCTGGTGAACCTCTCGTTGGTGGAGGAAGTCGAGCCGGTAGCCGGCGGAACGCTCCTGCTCACGCTCAACGGCGTCGAGGAGAAGATTCCCGTGTCTCGCCGTCGCGTGTCTTCCCTCAAGAAGGCACTGGGGCTGTAGCCTTCCTGCAACCCAGTTTTCGCGCTTACAACGCATTTCAGAACGCCGCTCGGAACTTCCGGGCGGCGTTTTTTTGTGGGCGCAGGTACAAGAGGAGCGATTTCAGGTTTATAGGACAACAGTGTGCCCTATAAGCCTGACTTCATGCTGCAGTTTTACTGCCCTTTGCGGAGTAGACGTGAAAATGCCATTCCATAGTCCCAGGTCAAAAGGGCGGGCGTTTCTTGGCTACTTACATGCAGCGTTGAAAACTGCAGCGCGAGGCTGTTTGTTGCTTCAACATGAGCTGATAATCCAACCGCATTGGCTGGCAGTGCCCCCCAAATCATTCCGAATGCTCGATATGCGAGCGGGCGCGAGCGATGTCGCGGCGAATTTCGGGCGGCGTGCGCAGGCGGCGCGCAACGTCCACTCCTGCCGCTTCTTCTATCGCGTCGGTTATGTCACTTCGATAGCTGAACAGGAACCAGTTTTCATCCAGATACGCTCCTTCCATGCGCAAAAGGGCGTCGGCCACTTGCGCCGCGTTGTAGCGCCATCCCATGTCGGCGCGAAGCAGGCGCAGGGCGAAAAACGCGGTATAGCAAATCAGAAAATGCGCTTGAATATGTTGGTCGTGCGACACGGGATAGGGCGAGGGCGAGAAATCCGATTCGAGCACCTGAAACGGCTCGGCCAGACGCCAGATTTCGCGGTAAAGATGGAAGATGACGGCCTCAGGCTGCTTCGTCTCGCTCGTGACAAGGTAGAGGTAGCCGTCTAAATCGGCCGGTGGGGCGGCACGGTGGGAATGCCGTGGGTCGTCCGCATCTTTGGACGTGTTTGCCTTGCCGGATGCCAGCGGCGGCTCACCTGAACGCGAATCGACGAGATGCGCCTCTGTCACACTCAACTGGTCGACAGGGGCAAGCGATGCGTCCTCTCGTCCGGTTTCAGGCGGCGTGCTGCGCTGCTCGACGGCATTCGTTCTGCGCAGGCGGGTGCGCTGGGCAAAATCGCGGCCCCAGAGCACGAGCTCTTTGACGGGAACGGTCGCATCTGAAGCGTTAACGCTGGTCAACCTTGACTTCACCTTGTAGCTTCCCGATTGCGTGGCGATGTATCCCTGGGGGTCATCCACCCATGACTGAAGCTCAGGCACCGCGCTTTTCAGCGGCCGATAGAAAATGAAGCCGTCCCCCTGTGCGCCGAGGGCCGCCATCGTTTGCTCGATATCGCTGGCGCGTGAGGCGATAACGACCGCACGCGCGGCGCCGGTATCACGACGTGCCTCGCGGGCGAGCGCCGCAAACTCATCGGGCGTCGGTCGCGATGAAACGAACCGGTATGACACGGGAATGGTGTCCTCGTCGAGAATCATGGCCATGCCTCCCACCTGCGACGCTGCCGCCTTATGGGCCGAGGCAACATCGCCTGTTTCGGCGAATGCGGCGGGCGAGAGCACCACGTAGGTCTGGGCGCGCCGACGCGATCCGCGGATGCGTCGGTACGCTGCGTTCATGGCGCGAATCAGTCCTTCGTCATGGGCGGCAAAGCAAGGAAGTGCCTGATATACCTCAGTAAGCGAGAAGTTGCACGGCCGCGGAAACGACGCTCGGCGTTCCCACGATTCACGCTTGGACGCCACATGGATGATGCGCTCGGACGCGAGCAGTTCGAAAATGCGCCCGGCGTGGGGCGGAAATCCTCTATGACCGGCACGCGCATCGAAGTAATCGTGCACGCCCAGCGCATCGAGATAGGCAAGGGCGATCGCGCATCCCCAGCGAGCTGAGGCCACGTGATCAGGGTCGATTTCGGAATCAGCAGCGAACCTGAGCTCGATGGGAGGGTTTTGCGCGCGTCGCTGTTCGTTCAGGCTCTCAACGTAGGCTTGAAAATGGGCGATTGGGTCGGAGTAGGTCTTCCCGAGGGTGTCGACGTACCCGATGGATTCGATGGTTTTGGTGCGCGTGCGGCCGCCTTCGCGATAGTTTTGGACAACGGAAAGATAGATGCGCCCATTGCGTCGGGTCTTTTTCAGGTGCATAGCGGTTCCTTCACGGTTCGCGGTGGATGCGTGACAGCCGTCTACGAAAGGCGAGCGAGGCGCTGATTGCCGGCGTCGATGTTTCTTTTTGATCCGGCGGCGGCAGCCGAAACGAGGACGGGAATCGAACATGGCCTTTCTGAAGAGGCGGGGTGCCGATACCTCTTCTCAAACAGGGCGACAGCTTCGAAGCCTACGCATCAATGCGCGCAGTTATTTTCATTCTTAGTGATTATACCCCGCATTACCCCGCATAATTCCGACAATAAGAGTATGCTCGACAAATGCAAAAGACCAGGTGAGAGCATATGTCTATTGTCAGCCATCCGTTCACGGGCTTTTAACCAAACCCGCGCATCCTCCCAATGCGCGGGACGGGTAGAATGTGCCGCGCATGACTCCGGCGTCATGCCCGAATGAATTGTGCGGAAAGGACCCATCATGGCTGCCCCCATGAGGCATTACACATATCGCGAAAAAATGGCGCAGGCCAACCGCGAAGCCAAGGCGACACTCATCGTGCTCGCGCTTACCGTTGTCGTATGGATAGCGCTCGGCTTCGGCCTTTCGGGCCTGGATATCCAGCTGTTCCATACGCCCATCTGGGTGCTCGGCGGAACCATCGGCGTGTGGATCTTCTCGATTATCGCCGTCGTCGTGCTGCGTACGTGCGTGTTCCAGGACTTCGATCTGGGCGATGAGGAAGAAGGGAAAGGTGAGCGCCATGAATAACGCTTCCGGCCTGGTGGGCCTGATTCCCATCGTTCTATTCCTCGTTGCCGCGCTGATCGTGTCCATCGTGATTCGCAATCGCTCGCGCAAAGCGAGCGGCGGATTCGTGAAGGAGTACTTCATCGGCAACCGCGGCCTGGGCGGGTTCGTGCTCGCCATGACCACCATCGCCACCTATGGATCGGTGAGCTCGTTCGTGGGCGGCCCTGGTCAGGCGTGGGAGACCGGCTTCGGCTGGGTGTATATGGCCGCCGTGCAGGTGACCACGCTGTTCCTTTTGTACGGAATCATGGGCAAGAAGATGGCTCTGCTGTCGCGCAAGCTGGGCGCGGTCACCGTGATCGATGTCATTCGTGCGCGATATCGCTCCAATGCCATTGCGAATATCGCCGCGCTTATCATCGTGCTGTTCTTTGCCGCCACGATGGTCGCCCAGTTCGTGGGCGGCGCCAAGCTCTTCGAGGCTGTGACCGGCTATTCGTACGTGGTGGGACTGTGCTTGTTCGGTATCGCCGTCATCATATTCACCACCGTGGGTGGGTTCCGCGGCGTGGCGGTGACCGACGCCATGTGCGGCGTTGCCATGCTCGTGGGCATCGCCGTGCTCGCCGGCGGCATCCTCAACGAGGCGGGCGGCTACACCAACATCATGGACACCATCGCGGCGAACCACCCGCAGATGCTTGAGCCGCTGTCGGCGGGAACCATGCCCGTATCGCTCTACTTCACGCAGTGGCTGCTGGTGGGTATCTTCACGTTTGCGCTCCCGCAGTCGGTGGTGCGCTGCATGGGATTCAAGGACACCAAGTCGCTCCACCGCGCGCTCATTCTGGGCACCGTGATCATGGGCGCCATGATCATCGGCGTGACTGCGCTGGGCGTGCTGGCGGCGGGCGTGCTTACGGACGACCTCTCCGCATACGGCAGCAGCATCGACAACATCATCCCGCAGGCCATCGTGCAGACGCTTCCGCCGTGGCTTGCCGGTATCGCCATCATCGGCCCCATCGCGGCCTCTATTTCCACGGTGTCGTCGCTTTTGATCGCGTCGTCGTCTGCCATCATCAAGGACCTGTGGCTGCATCATGCGGCGCAGAAAGGCACCGCGGTCACCGAGCAGGCTGTGTCGCGCTCCAGCCAGATCATCACGCTGGCCATCGGCGCCATCGTGTTCGTGCTGTCCATCGTGCCGCCTGACGTGATTTGGAAGATCAACATGTTCGCGTTCGGCGGTCTTGAAACGGCATTCTGCTGGGTGTTCTTGGGCGCGCTGTTCTGGAAGCGCGCGAACAAGACGGGTGCCCTGCTTTCCATGGCGGGCGGCGTGGCCACGTATTGCATCTGCATGGCGGCGGGCATCACGTTCTTCGGCATGCACCAGATTGTGATTGGTATTACGGTGTCGTTCGTGCTAATGGTGATTGGCTCGCTTGCGGGCAAGCCGAGTGAGCCGGATGCCCTCGAGCCGTTCTTCCCCGAAGAAGAAAAGCCGGCGAAGGCCGCATAGGTTAGGAGGCTGCCTCGCATTTTTTGCAAGGGTCCGGCGAGGCATGCGATAAGGCAATCAAAGGCGGAGAGCTGCGATTCTGCGGCTCTCCGTTTTCGTCCATTAAACTATCGCCCTTGACAATTAATAATACCGTATTACAATCTAAGCGTAATACAGTAATACTAAATATAGGAGGCGGGCATGGATGAAATCGTCACATCGCGTGTGCCAAGCGAGGTAAGACGGCAGGGGAGCGCCATCTTGAAGAAGATTGGTGCCACGCAGACGCAGCTCGTTAACTCTGCATATGATTATTTGATTCAGCATGAATGCCTGCCGACGGATGCCATTGAGCAACTCCCCAAGCCAGGTCATCGCACGCTTACGCCCGAAATGAGGGAAGAGCTCACGCGCTTTCTTTCGGAAAGCACAGTGCAGGTTCCGGAATCCTTCTGGGGAGAAAGAACGTACAAAGATATTCTGGAGGAAGGCAGGAGGGCAGATTATGCGTCTCTTGCTTGACACAAATGCTTTGATCGATTTTTACAGCGCACGAAAGCCACACTGCGATTGGGTGAATAAGCTTTTCATTGCCCAGGCATTCGGTGATGTGGAGCTATGGACATCCGCCAAATCATTTACTGATGTGTTCTATGTGCTCAAGCAGCCCATTGGCAGCGACCGCCTGCAAGACATGATCAACAAAAGCCTGAATCATCTCCATGTGTGCGCGATAGATGGAGAGGACGTCCGGGATTCCTGTCGGCTGCGCTGGGGTGATTTCGAAGACTGCTTGATTGACAGGGCGGCGCAAAAAATCAAAGCTGACGTAATTATTACGCGCGACAAAAGCGGTTTCGCAAAGTCTTCTCTAAGGATGCTGTCGGCTGAGGAGTTTCTGAAAGAAAAGGAAACCTCCGAAGGGATTTCATACGACTGCATTGATTGCTGAGGGTGCGAAGGGCTAACTAAGCCCTAACGAGTCTTCATTAACAATGACGAAGCAAGACGAGCAAGGGGCTCCGGGTTGTTTCGGGGCCCCTAGTGCTTGAGAAGAGATTGCATGCACCGTCAAAGATGCGGGCTATCAGGGGCTCTATTCCTGAACCGCTGTTTCGTTGGCGGCGCGTTTGGCTTCGATTTCGAACAGCACGTGGTTCACGGCGTCGCCGAGGGCGCGCAGCGTGACGCCGGTGTTGTCGGGCAGATGCAGGTGCATGCAGCGACGTCCGCGGTCGATGAGGATAGACAGATCGGCCGCCGCCTGCGCCTTGGCGAGCGCGCCCAGGCTGGTTGCCTCTACGTGCGACAGCGGGATGTCCTTGAGCTCATCGGCGGAAACCAGCAGGAACACGCCGTTGTTGGGGCCGCCCTTCTGCAGCTGTCCGGTAGAATGCAGGTAGCGCGGGCCAATCTCCAAGCATGCAGGAACGCCCATCTTCTCGGCCACGCCATGGCGGATGGTTTCCAGCGCCTCGCGGCGACCTTCGCCGTCGAACGGCAGGAAGGCGTCAAGCGCAAAGTAATCGCCCGGCTTGATGGATTCCAGCAGGTTGCGCAGGGCGTCCATCAGGTTGTCAGCCTTCACGCACGGCGCCATAGTGGCCTCGGCTTCGCCCATGTTCACGGTGCCGATGAAGTCCTCCCTGAGGTCTGGCTCAGGCTGGCCCTCGGCCAGAATCTTAAGCGCTGCCGCTTTGGTGGAGGCCACGTCGGGCTGGTCGAACGGGCACACCTTCATCAGGTAGCCGCACATGGCCGTGGCGTATTCCCACATCACGAAATGCTCCGCCAGCTCGATCACGTTCTCGATGCGGAAGCTCATGCGCGGAATGGCATCGTCCAGATATGCCAAGCTCATGTCGAAGTTTTTGCGCTCGTCCCACAGCGTGTTCTTGGTCTGGTAGGTGATGACGCAGCGGTCCTTGGGGTCCTTGGACAAAAGCAGCGTGTCGACCTCGATGTTGGGCAGAATGCCCAGGCCGTTTTTGCCCAGGCTCTCGGCGACCAATTGCTCGATCCACAGGCCGAGCACGCGGCCGCGCTTCTGGGTGAGGAAGCAGAACTTGTCGCGGCCGGCAGTGTAGTTGTCGTAGAGGAACGATGCGAGCGCGATCGCCGGGTTGTCCACGGCGTCCTCGCTGCATGCGGCTTCGGCCTCTTTGGCGTGGGAGAGGAAGCTTTCCAGGTCGATTCCCACGAGCGCGGCGGGCACCAGGCCAAACACCGAAAGCGCGCTGAAGCGGCCGCCCACCATAGGCTCGCCGGTGAAGCAGGCGCGCCAGCCTTCCGCCTTGGCGCGTTCCTCCAGCTTGGTGCCGGGGTCGGTGATTGCCACCAGGTGAGACGGGATGCGGCGCTCGTCGATTTTCTCAGAGAAGAAAGAAATCACGGCATCCAGCACGCTGCGCATCTCGATGGTGCTTCCCGATTTGCTGGAAACAAGGATGAGCGTCGTCAGCGGATCGATGCCCGCGAGGATGGTGCGCACGCGCACGGGCGACACGCTGTCGAGCGTCTTGAAGTCGAGCGCGTTCTTATCGATTTTGTTGTACTTGGTGATGGTCATGGGCGCCTGAGTGCTGCCGCCCTGGCCGATAAGCAGAACGGTCTTGAACCCCTCGGCAATCACCTCGCGCGCGAACGCCTGGATTTCCGCAGGCGACGTGGGCGGGTTGGTGGCAAGGTCGGCCCATCCCATGAAGTCGCCGGCGCATTCGCACGCGACCTCGTCGAACTCATAGAGCGAGGCATCCTTGGCGTGCAGACGGCTTGCCACGCAATCGCGAACGAGCGTCTTGGCCGAAGGATAGAGCTTGTCAGTCTCGTTGACGAGCATCGTTTCCCCTTTCCCCGGGCGCATCCGCGTGCGTCTGGGAACGGCTTTATGTCATGCAAGAAAACGGCGCACGTAACCGTGCGCCGCGCTATTTGTGTTTCAGTGAGCCGTATTGTATCAAAGTGCCCCTCTGATAGGGCGATTTGTGGAGAAAGCGTTGCCGGCGCCGCCGTCCACCGTAAGAAAAACGCCGCAATATTACGCGGATTTTACATGGGAGGGTGCTTCGGATGCATCGGAATGGACGGGTTCTGCGGCAATTCGCATGATGCCTGGGTTTACGCGGATTTTCTTGAAAGCGCGTAAACCCAGGCATCGAAGAGCTATTTGCTACGACAGGGATGCGAAGATGGTCGGCTTATTCGCTCGGCGACGAGGATGCCTAGGCCTAGGGCTCTAGCAGATACGCGGAAGCTGCTCACCCACGAGCATGTCGAGGATGCGACGGCTGCCGAATCCCGTTTCCAAGAACACCTTGGGGCCGCGCTCGGGTTTGGCTTCCTCCACCTGGCCGATGATGGCAGCGTCGGCGCCGTATTTGTTGGCGCGCATGGCAGCAAGCGCCGCATCGGCCTGCTCAGCGGGCACCACGCATACCATCTTGCCCTCGTTGGCCACCTGGAACACGTCGTAGCCCAGCATCTCGCAGGCGCCGCGCACGGCGTCTTTCACAGGCACGTCGTCCTCGCGGACGGCCATGTCCACGCCGCTCTGTTCCGCCAGCTCGTTGAGGGTGGATGCCAGTCCGCCGCGCGTGGGGTCGCGGAAGCAGCGCGTGTCGGGTGCGGCGGCAAGCACATCGGCGATGAGGCCGTTGAGGGGTGCTGCGTCGCTTTCGATGGGAGAGGTAAACGAGAGGCTCTCGCGCTGGCTCATAATGGCGATACCGTGATCGCCCAGCGTGCCGGAAACCAGAATCACGTCACCGGGCTTGCAGTACGCGCCCGAAAGGTCGCGCCCTTCGGGGATGAGGCCTACGCCAGCGGTATTGATATAGATGCCGTCGCCATGGCCGCGATTGACCACCTTGGTATCGCCCGTGACAATATGCACGCCTGCCTCGCGTGCGGTCTCGGCGATGGTGGCGCAGATGCGGCGCAGGTCATCCATAGGGAAGCCTTCTTCAAGCACCATGCCTACCGAGAGGTATTTCACCTGCGCGCCGCTCGTGGCCACGTCGTTCACCGTGCCGCACACGGCAAGGCGGCCGATATTGCCGCCGGGGAAGAAGTGCGGCGTCACCACAAACGTGTCGGTGGAAAACGCCAAGCGCTCGCCCGGAGCAGGCGCGGGCAGCACCGCAGCATCGTTGCCCTGGGCAAGCTCCTCGCTGCCATAGGACGCCGCGAACACCTCGTCGATAATGCGCTTCATCATAGTCCCGCCAGATCCATGTCCCAAAAGCACCGTAGTATCGTTCATGTCCAATCCTTTTCATCAAAACCCGCGGGCCAAAGGCCCCGCGACAAACTCCCCCGACGCAAGCGAGGGGACGCCTAAGCCGTTTACTCCAGATAGTGCAAGACTCGCGAGGGTCCCGGTGGCTCTGCGGAGGGGCCTGCGGAAGCACTCGATGGCTCAAATCGTTCAAAAACGGGCCATCGGAGCGATGCGCATAGGGAGCCGAAGGCGACCGGTAGCATCGCGGGTGTTCCGCAGGCCCCTCCGCGGAGCCACCGGGACCCAGTAAGTTAGTAATATCTGAAGTAAGCGGCGCAGGATCCTTCCGAGCTCACCATGCACGGCCCCACCGGATTTTCCGGCGTGCACACGCGCCTGAACAGCGGACACTCGTTAGGCGCCATGATGCCGCGCAGCACGTCGCCGCATCGACAACCCTTAGGCTCCTGCGTGGGCTCGATTTCGGGCTCGAAGCGACGCAACGCGTCGAACTGCGCAAATTCCTCGCGAATGCGATAACCGCTGCCCTCGATGGGGCCAAGTCCGCGCCAGGTGGCGGTGCAGGTCTCGAACACCTCGTCGATGGCGGCAAGCGCCACGGGATTGCCCTGCGGCATCACGCCGCGCGTGTAGGCGTTCTCGATTTCGGCGCGACCCTCGTGCAGCTGTCGCATGATCATCGCGATGCCCTCGAGCACGTCGAGCGGCTCGAAGCCGGTGATCACGCCGGGAATGCCGTACTTCTCGGCCAAGAAGCGCCACGGCTCCATGCCGATGATGGTGCTCACGTGCCCGGGCAGAATCAGCGCGTCCACCTTGAGGTTGGGGTCGCGCATCAGCACGTCCATGGCGTTGGGCATGTTCTTGTGCGCGGCGAATACGCTGAAGTTGGCAAGCCCCATGGCCTTTGCGCGCTTGATGGCGATGGCGATGAGCGGCGTTGTGGTCTCAAAGCCAACGCCTACGAACACCACCTGGCGCTCAGGGTTTTCCTTCGCGATAGCCAGCGCGTCGAGCGGTGAATACACGATGCGCACGTCGCGCCCCGCCGCTTGCTCCTTCAAGAGGGAGGACGTCGATCCCGGCACGCGTGTCATGTCGCCGAACGTGGTGAGGATGACGCCAGGTACGCGTGCGAGCGCAATCACCGCGTCGATGTCGTGGTTGCTGGTTACGCACACGGGGCAGCCTGGGCCGCTCGCCAGGCGACAGCCCTCGGGCATCAGGCTGCGGATGCCGTTGCGCGCGATGGCGACGGTGTGGGTGCCGCATACCTCCATGAGCGTGGCATGCTCGGGCGCAAGCTTCTGGATGCTTTCGATAAGCCCGCGCGCAAGCGTCGGGTCTTTGAAATCGTTGGGTCCCACCATGACGATCACGCAGTTTTCAGATCGGCAAGTTCAGGGAATTCGCGAATGAGGTCCAGGGTTTGCTGGGCCTCCTCCTCGCTGACGATTTCGATGGAGAAACCGGCGTGGACCAGCACGTAGTCGCCCACCTCGGCCTGAGGCGTGAGGTCGGTGGCGATGGTGCGCTTGACGCCGAGGATGTCCACCTCGGCCAAGCCGTCGTCCTTTTTCTCAGTTATCTGAGCGGGGATTGCTAGGCACATGGCTGCTCGCTTTCTTCGAGGCGTTTGGCCGCAATAGCGGCTTGTCCGTATGAAATGGACCCGTCGTTGGGCGGGAGTTCTTTGTTCAGGGCCACGGTGAAGCCGATGACTTCCAGCGCGGCGGTCGCGTGTTCCACCAGGTAGCGGTTCATGAACACGCCGCCGGCCAGGGCGACGGTCGTGATACCGTAGGCGGCGTTGGCAACCTGGCAGATGAGGGCGATGGCACCCACGAACGCATCGTGGATCTTGCCGGCGATGATGCCGCGCGGCACGTTGGCGGCCATGTCGTCCAGCACGCCGCGCACCAGCGGCTCGGCGTCGAACAGCACCACGCTCGTGTCATGGGCGGTGCTGTTCTGGTCAGCCGTGTTTTTAATCAAACCGATCTGATACGGTTCGCCCGCTTGGGTCGAATCGTAATCGGAGTCGATGGCGGCTTCTAGGAGAATCGCTGCTTCGCCTTCGTAGGCCGGCTGCGTGCAGATGCCCAGAAGGGCGCTCATGGCGTCAAACAGGCGACCGACGCTCGAGGTCATGGGCGTGTTCAGGCCGCGCTCGATCATCTGGGCGCACAGGTCGGCCTCCGCCTGACCTAGCTCGTCGGTCACAAACGCGGCGGCGGGGTGGTCAAGCAAGTCGAACTCCCACAGCAGGCCGTATGCCATACGCAGCGGGCGCTTGATGCATGCCGCACCGCCGGGCATGGGCACGTAGGCGAAGTTCGCGAAACGCTCGAAGTCCGATCGGTTAGCCAGCAGCACTTCGCCGCCCCAGATGGAGCCGTCGGCGCCGTATCCCGTGCCGTCGAACGCCACGCCGATTACGGCTTCGTCAAGGTCGTTTTCGGCCATCACGGCGGCGATATGGGCATGGTGGTGCTGCACCTCGATGAGGGGCAGGCCGCGCTTGGCGCTTTCTTCGTGCGCCCATTTGGTTGCCAGATATTCGGGGTGCATGTCGCAGGCGAGCGCTTCGGGCTGGGCATCGAACAGCTTCTCGTAGTGGGCCTTCGCGTCAAGCCACGCATCGAACGTCGCGGCGTTTTCCATGTCGCCAATATGCTGGCTCACGAACGCGTCCTCGCCGCGCAGCAGCGTAAAGGTGGATTTTTGCTCTGGTCCGGCAGCAATTATTGTGGGCGAAGACCCTTCGCTGCGCTTGATTTTCACCGGCAGGGGGGCGTAGCCGCGGGCGCGGCGCACCGATTGGATGGCCTCGCCGGCGCTGCCGGCCTTGATGACGCGCACCACCGAATCGTCGAAGCGGCACAGAATGGGGCGGTTGTTGCCCAGAAAGACGTCCGCCACCTCATGCAGCGCTTCCCAGGCTTCGTCGTCATCGGTCTGGATGGGCTCGTCGTGAATGTTGCCCGACGTCATGACGAGCGGCCCACCGAACGCGGACAGCAGCAGGTGCTGCAGCGGGGTATAGGGCAGCATCACGCCCAGTTCGGGCAGCGCATCGGCCAGGCCGGGGGCAAAGCGCGCGCCCGGCTTTTTCTTCAGCAGCACGATGGGGTGCTGCGGGCTGTTGAGCAGGCGCTCCTCGGCATCGTTCACTTCGCAGTAGTCGAGCACGTGAGCCATATTGGGCATCATGACGGCGAAAGCCTTGCCCTCGCGGCGCTTGCGACGGCGCAGCTCGGCGATGGCCTTCTCATTGCTCGCGTCGCATGCCAGGTGGAATCCGCCTAAGCCTTTGATAGCGGCAATCTGGCCACGACGCAGGGCGCTTACGACCAAATCAATAATCTCGTCGCTGCGCTCGCGCGTATCGCCCCAGATCACATTGCTTTTGTCGACATCGAGCGAATCGCGCCACGAGATCCACGGCCCGCATTCGAAGCAGGCATCGGGCTGCGCGTGGAAGCGGCGGTCTTCAGGGTTTGCGTATTCGGCTGCGCACGCCTCGCACATCTCGAAGCGCTTCATCGACGTCTTGGGGCGGTCGTACGGAAGCCCCTCGATGATGGTGAAACGGGGGCCGCAATTGGTGCAGTTGATGAACGGATAGTGGTAGCGGCGGTCGGACGGGTCGAACAGCTCGCGGAAGCAATCATCGCAGGTGGCGAGATCGGGCGACACGAGCGTGGTGGCGGCTGCTGCGGCATCGTCGGAGTAGCGGATAGAGAAATCGGCAAAATCTTCCAGCGGCGCCTCATGCATGAGGATCTCGTCCACACGCGCCGCGGCGGGGGAATGCTCGGAAATTTCGATGACGAACGAATCGATGTCGTGCGGCTCGCCCTCCGCATGGATGAACACGCCCGCCGTTGCGTTGAGCACCCATCCCTTCAAGGCGTATTTGCGCGCAAGGTTGTAGACGAAGGGACGGAACCCCACCCCCTGCACAATGCCGTGAACTTCTATGTCGAGCGCTTCGGTCATGGTGTACCTCGGATGCTTGGTGGTCATATCCCGCCGGGCTAGCGGCTCATCTGGAACGGCGCCGCCGTGGGGGTGTGCGGATGCGCGCGGGCAAAGGCGCGCGCCTGTGACCCGCCCTGATGGCTGTCGTAGAGACTGTACCCGGTCGAGGTGAGCGTGAGGTGTCCGTGTGTGACGCCTTTCGTGCCCAGGATGATGTTGGAAACCGCCTGGATGAGCCCGCTTTCGCCGCGCAGAATCACCACCTCCATGCACATGTTCGCATCGAGATGCACGTGCAGGGAGGTCACGATCTGCTCGTAGAACTCGTGCTGGATGCTGTCGAGCTTTTCGCGCACGGCGCCGGTATGGTGGTCGTAGACGATGGTGAGCGTGCCCATCACCTCTTCGCCCGGCATGGAGCACTCCTCCTCGGCCAGCGCGTCGCGCACCAGATCGCGAATCACTTCGCTGCGGTTTTTGGCCAGCCCGCGCTTCGCCACCAGGGCGTCGAAGCGCATGAGCAGGCTTTCGGGCATCGTGACCGAGAAGCGGGCGAGATCCTGGCCCATGGCTACACCAGTTCGACGGTCACGCCGCTTGCGTCGCGGGCGTCATCTTCCAGGGCGTCCTTCGCGTCATCGAGCAGCGCGCGGATGTCGTCGAGCATGGTCATGGCGGTGTGGAGCTTTTCGCCCACGGTTTCAAAGCCAGCGTCCTCAGCCTTGTGAGCGAGGTTATGGGTCCAGCGGCGCTCCAGCTTGATATGGTCATCAATCTGCTCGATCATCATTTCGAACTGGTCGGTGTTAATTCCGTTCGTGCACATGATTTCCTCCTACTTTGTGTAGCGCCTGCCTTGCGCTCAGGGATGTGTTGCGCGGGCGGCTCGCGAGCGCTCAGAGCTCAGTGCTGAGCGCGGGCCCTTCTCGACGAACGCCCCTGACGTTTTGCCGACTAACTTCGGTCCCGTTTCCATCCTTTATTGAGGAGCGGGTTCGTTGGGGCTATTATTGCTACTTGTGGGGTGCCAATGTAAAGAGTGGGCAAGGAAACGGTGTGAAAAAACCTGCAAAAAGTAACATGTACGTGAATGCCAAGCTTGAAAGCCTGGCGCCGTTTGATGCGGCGATCGACGGGGACGTTGACGCGTCTGCCTGCATCGTGTCGTATGGCGCGCTTCCGGCGGGCGTGAAAACGGCTTTCGAAGCCGCGTGCAACGGCGTAGGCATGCCGGATCCTGTGTATCTCGACGCATCTCAACTTGCGCCTGCGGATGCTTTCGCAGCGCTCGAGGGATTGGACCCTGAGGCGGTTATCATTGCCGATGATGTGGCGGCGGCGTTGCTTGCGCAGGCGTACCGCTGCGAAGTGGCGACCGACACCTACGGCCGCCTGTTCGGCAGGCCGTACGTGGCGTTCACATCGTTCGAGGCGGATTTGGCGCAAGAGCGCACCAAGCAGCGTGATTGGGCGTTATTAAAGACATTGCGCCGTTCTTCCGAACGGCGCAAGCACGCATGAGGCGCTACGACGCTGTGCGGTCGTGAGGCACGCCATCTAGGGCCTTGTGCGCTTTCCTTCGCGTACCAAAGTACGCTCAGCCGCGCGGCGGCCCTATATGCCGCACCTCACGACCGCTCGCTGTTTCGTTCCTCTTCTCGATGATCTGCCGGCCGACGTAACTAGCCGACGCTGCGGTCGAATCTGGCGACCATCTTGCCCTGCAATCGTCGCTTGCGTACGAAGTACGCGGCGCTCCTCTTTTAGGGCAATATGGCTCGCCAGATTCGACCTCGCTGACTTTTGATTGACCTGCAAGTCAAAAAGCGGCGCAAGCACGCATGAGGGTTACGAGGCGCGGCGCGCTTCTTCCTCTTCGGCGGCGAGCTCGGCCATGTGGGCCTCGCCCCAGGTGCGCATGGCGTTGATGACAGGCGCCAGGCTTGCGCCGCGTTCGGTGAGCGTGTACTCGACGCGCGGGGGAACCTCGGCGAACACTTCGCGCATGAGCAGGCCGTCGTCCTCCATGGCGCGGAGGTTGGACGTGAGCACCTTCTGAGAAATGGTTCCGATGGATTTTTTCAACTCGCCGAAGCGCTTGGTGCCGGTGAGCAGGTCGCGCAGAATGAGAACCTTCCACTTATCCGAGATAAGGGAAAGCGTAGCTTCAACGGGGCATGCGGTGCGGGATAGCTTTGTTGCCATGCGGCTTAGGTCCTTTCGCTCGTGCGGTGTTTGTAGTGTGGTTAAGCGAAACTTGAATATTGAATTGCAATCAGGCTGCTAGTATCCCACAGAAACCTGATTACTTCAATCAGTTTTTTATCATTGTTCACAACCTGCCCGGTTCTGTACCGGTTCCAAGATTCTTCTTGCAAACGAGCGATTAAATGCTATCTTGCACGCAGGTGATTTGAAGCACGCCCGCTGCGAGCGCGCTTCTCTCAGTGTCAGTGTCAATTGATTTAATAAATTCGGAAGGAGAGTACCGCTATGGCTCATCCCGTGCTTGAGACCGAAGAGTGCATCGGCTGCGGTATCTGCGTTGAGGCTTGCGAGCAGGGCGTCCTGGACATCGTGGACGGCGTCGTTGAGGCTGTTGACGAGGACGCTTGCATCGCGTGCGGCGACTGCGTTGAGGCGTGCCCCATGGGCTGCATCCCCGAGATCGCCGAGGACTAGTTCCGCGCGACGCGCGAACGGTCGGCTAGAGGCGAGCATGGCTTAGGCTTCGCGATCGGGCTCTTCCGCAGTTGGCGCACGGCTTAGTATGCATGGCTGCCCCGTTCGGCTTTCGCGCCGGGCGGGGCAGCTGCTTTTGGGCGGTGGGAATGTTCCCCGCCATGAAAAAAGGATTTCGTGGACGTTATTTCGAGTTTACCGGGAATTTGAGGCCAAAAAGTCCGTCTTGTCGAAACTGTTGGATTGCCTCGGGGTGCAATATGCGCTCGCTATAAGAGCGAGGTTGCGTATTTCGAGGTCGGGCAGCTTCAGCAAACAAGTATGTGAGACCCTGGTCGAATGATGGCCCGGTAAAGTCGCAAAAACGTCCATGAATTTAAGAATTCTTGTCCCTGCCGTCAGTTTATGCTTGATAGCTCTGCCTTTGATGGGCGGGGTAGGCGTATAGGAGGATACGAATGGCCGCTCACCCCGATTTTGATGCTTTTGTCGCGACCATCGCGCAGCTGCGTGCGCCCGACGGGTGCCCGTGGGATCGTGCGCAGACCCATCAGAGCATCGCGCACAACATGATTGAAGAAGCGTATGAGGCGGTTGACGCCATCGAGGCCGACGACGTGAAGCATCTGCGCGAGGAGCTGGGCGATGTGCTTTTGCAGGTGGTGCTGCAGGCGCAGATTGCTGCCGATGCGGGCGAGTTCACGATCGACGACGTGTGCCGCGACATCAATGATAAGATGGTGCGCAGGCATCCCCATATATTCGGCGACGTGAAGGCGCAGTCTGCCGACCAGGTGGGTGACATCTGGGATCAAGTGAAGATGGAGGAGCGCAAGGCGGCGGCGGCATCCGTCTCGGCGGCTGGTCAGACGGAGCGCAAAGGTTTGCTTGACGGCGTCCCCACGAGCTTCCCGGCGCTTATGCAGGCGCAGAAGATTTCGCGCAAAGCCGTTGCTGCGGGCTTCGAATGGCCCGATGAAGAAGGCGTGTGGGAAAAGGTGGCCGAAGAGGTCGAGGAATTCAAGAGCGCAGCCCCCGAGGATGCCGAACTGGAGTTTGGCGATGTGCTGTTTTCGCTGGTCAACGTGGCGAGATGGCGAGGAATCGACGCGGAAAACGCCCTGCGTGCAACATGCGCGAAGTTCCGTCGCCGCTGGGCGTTCATCGAAGGCGCCGCATGGGCGCAAGGCAAGGACGCTGCCGATTTGACCATCGACGAGCAAGAGGCCCTCTGGCAGGAGGCCAAACGTCGGGAACGCGACGGCGGGCAGAAGTAAATCGGACGTGCGTGACCTCTTCTAGGCCTCCTCGCGCCCTAGCAGCCAGTCAATAATATTGACGTGCTTGATGCCCCCGTGATCGCCTAGTCCTATGCGGTCGAGCGTCAGGAGTGTTTTCGGGTAATTGTCGCGAACGCTTTGCAGCGGAGAAAGCTCGCGGGAGAGTGTGCTTTCATCGAGAACGGTAAGAGCGACCTGATAGTAGTGCGTGCCCTGGTTTCCCTCGGTAACGAAATCTATCTCCGTTTCTCCGGTGCGCCCAACAAACACATTACGATTGCGGCGCAAAAGCTCCAGATAGACGATGTTTTCAACGCGGCGCCCCAGGTCGCTTTGATAGCGTCCTAGC
The DNA here is from genome assembly GCF_944321625.1 of uncultured Slackia sp. Taxonomy (GTDB): domain Bacteria; phylum Actinomycetota; class Coriobacteriia; order Coriobacteriales; family Eggerthellaceae; genus Slackia. The sequence goes on along the minus strand of NZ_CALUMA010000003.1, from coordinate 25,113 downwards.
AGCAGATGCCTGAACCCCAAGTCTCCCAGATAGTATTTTCCACCTTGGTTAAGGAGCGTTTTGCCTTTTGCGTCGTAGGGTTTGGCCTCAAACACGATGTAGCTTTCAGACAAGGCATCGAGGTATTCGCCAACGGTTGTAGGGGATATTTTGGTGCCGTTTTGGGAAAGGCCATTTGCGATGGTTTTGAGCGAGTAACGGTTGCCAATGTTGTCGGAAAGGAACGCTGCCAGCGATCTGATTGCCGTCATATTGAAGCGAGGGTGACGCAGCGATACGTCCTTCACCAGAATGGTGCTGAGCACGCCATCGAGGTAATCCGCCACGTCCGACTCCGGCATGGTGGCCGTGTAAGGCATTCCTCCATAAACGAGGTAGCGGTTGAACAGGTCCTCGTCGCTAAGCTCTTGAGAGAATGCCGATCGATATTCCGCGAAGGAGAGCGGTAGCATGGCCAGCTCAACGTATCGACCGGTGAGAAGCGTCGCCAATTCGCTAGATAGCAGGTCGGAATTTGATCCCGTGATGTAAAGGTCAACGTCATCGCGTGCGAAGAGGGCGTCTACGGCCTTCTCAAATTCGGGCACGCGCTGCACTTCATCGATGAATACGTAGTTCGTTTGCGCCTTGAGTTGCGATACCACGAGGTCATGCAGTTCCCTTGCGGTTTTCGGGGCGTCGAACGCCATCTTTTCAATGTCGAGCGAAATAATGGCGTTTTCAGGCGTTCCATCGCGCAAAAGCTCCTGCTGGGCGAGTGCGAGCACAGTGGATTTTCCGCATCGGCGAATTCCCGTGACCACTTTGATTACGTCACGATTGCGCCAGCGGCGAAGCCATTCCATCGCTTGCGGACGTTCGATAAGATGCGCAGGTTTTGCCATGGCTGCTCCAATGGGTAAATCATCCAGCTACTTGGATGATTTTAGCAAAATAGTCCTATTCGTCCAAATATCTGGATAAATCGAATAATAGTAGAACTGATACAGCCGTGAGTGATTGCGGGCAGAAGGCCGTTGGCATGCGTTTTATTCTCAACGGCCGTTATGAATCTAACCAAGAGAATATTTTAAATATAATGTTAAGTATTTTGTCGGTTGTGACATCATTCGCCCCTGGCTACAATGATGAAAAAGATAGGACATTTGGTGTTGGGAGTAAGCGAGAGCCAAATACCATTTCAATACGTTGATTTGTGCGCTGGAATCGGTGGCTTTCATCTGGCGATGAGGTCTCTCGGTGGCAAGTGCGTGGGCGCGGCAGAGGTGAACGATTCCTGCGTGGATGCCTATCGAGCCAATTTCCCCACTACTCCCATGCTGGGCGATATTACGAGTATCGATAGTCCTTCTGACATCCCGGCATTTGATTTAGTCTGTGCCGGCTTTCCTTGCCAACCATTTAGCAAAGCTGGAAAACAATTGGGATTTGAAGATGAGTCAAGAGGAAAACTGTTCTTCTCGATCCTTGACATCATTGATGCGCACCCCGAAACTAAAGGTTTCATATTCGAGAATGTTAGAAATCTTGCTGACAATAAAAGTAACTGGTCTGTAATCTGTGAAGAACTCAAGAAACGTGATTTCATCATCACTGAAGACCCATTGATTCTTTCGCCTTCTGATTTCGGCATCCCCCAAAAAAGAGAAAGAGTTTTTATTCTTGGTATTAAGAAACGAGATCGGGACCAGAGGATTCTTCCCAACTCGAGGATAACCGAAGGCGACCTTGACTTGCGGAAAAAACCTTGCGAGAACAATGCCGCCTTTGGCATTCTTGATAAAGACGTTGATGAATCATTTGCCGTTGCGCCTGATGTTGAAGAGGCTTTGCTTGCTTGGGATGAGTTTAGATTTGGGACTGGGATTAAAACTATTGGTTTTCCGATATGGCTCTCTCATTTTGGAATAGGTATTGATCGAGATTCTGATTTCTTCGAATCGATGGGGATTGCCGAAATGCCCAACTGGAAACAAAACTACCTACGGCATAACAGGCATTTTTACCACCTTCATCGGGATTTTGTTGATGATTGGGTCAAGCGATACCACATGTATGACAGGAGCAAACTGCTACAGAAATTTGAATGGAACTGTGGTGCTGATGTTCCTGATATTAAATGCGGTTTGATTCAAATCCGCCAATCAGGCGTTCGAGTTAAGCGGCCCGATCTTTTCCCCACTCTTGTCGCTATGCCTAACACGCCTATTGTTTGGGATGAAGGCATGGGGCATTTCAGGCGAATTACGACCAAAGAGGCCGCAAAGCTTCAATCGTTTGACCCCGACTATAGGTTTGGTGAGAGCGACAATCAAACATATCGCCAACTCGGCAATGCTGTAAACGTTGAAATAGCGAGACAGCTCGGCAAAGGGCTGCTCCGCTTAATGCGCAAGGAGTAACCAATATGCCCAATACGTCAGGCAATTTTATGTATGACATGCGGCCGCCGGCTGGCATCATGAATGTTTTTTCGCGTTTGAACTATAAGCCCCACTACGCCATTGCGGAATTTGTCGACAACTCAACCCAATCGTATTTTCTTCATAGGACTGAGTTAAGGGAAAGCGTCCCTGATTTCAAACTTAGTATTATCGTTACGCACGATCCCAGGGAGCGTACTTTGACCATCGAGGACAATGCTTTCGGCATGGAACGCGATAGGTTTCTGGATGCCATTACCCTGGATGCAAAAAATGGTGAGCAAGAGAACAGCCGAAATGAATTTGGCATGGGTCTCAAAACCGCAGCTTCGTGGTTCGGAAATGTTTGGAGCGTAACAAGCACCGCGTATGGATCGCCAAATCGATACACGGCGGTTGTCGACATTCCACACTTTCAGGAATCCGGCGAAAGCGATATAGAAATTCGTGTTGAGTCTGCTCCGATTTGGGAACACGGAACTACTATCCACATTACGCAAGTAACCAAGACTATGGGGCCGCGCTCAATTGGAAAAACGCGTGCCATGCTTGCTAGCATGTACCGACGCGACCTTGCTGGTGGCGAGGTTCGTATCAATGTCAATGACCAAGATATCGCCTTCGAGGGTTATCCGATTCTGCGGTTTAGGGACAGGGAATGGAAAAAGGACCTCGACTTCAGTTTTGATTTCCTAGGCAAGTCCTACCGCGTAACTGGTTTTGTCGGCATTATGAACCCGGCTGGATTTCCGAAGTCAGGATTTGCTCTCTTTCGCCGAAACCGCGTCATTATTGGCGGAGAAGATCAAAACTACAAGCCTCACGAGATATTCGGCGCATCAAACAGCCAAGTTGCACTGAAGTTGTTTGGCGAGCTCAATGTCGATGATTTTCCCGTCAACCAGGCGAAAGACGGATTTGTGTGGCATGACGGTCTCGAAGACGAGTTTCTGACGCAATTGAAAATACAAATCCAAGATTACATCGACATTGCCAGGATGAGCATCAAGGAACGGGCGCGTGAGGAGCAGTATTCCGACAAGCATTCCGAGCGCGTGGAAGAAGAAGTTTCTCGTGCTGTCGAAAACCTGAATCTAATGAACCTCACCCCTGATGGGGACCGTTGCGCAGACGACCACGACCACGACGAAGTCGACATCCCTTCGCAGTCGCTCTTCGATATTCGTGATGACGTTGTGCAGCAATTCGCTTTGGAGATGAATGAAGATAACCAAAAGCCAAGCGATTTCCAAAGCTCTGAGCGTTCTTATACCGTCCGATTGAATGACGTGACGACCAGGAATATTCATGTCTCATGGGAAATTGGGAGCAATGCAAGGTGGATTCATGTTGCGAAGAATGATGATGAGTCGCTCGGCGTCACAATCAACGTGAATCATCCCTTTTTTAAGCCATATTCCAACGAAGACGAATTCCAAGTCGTTCTAGAGAAGTTCGTCATCGCTTTTGTAGTCGCGGAAGAGACTGCCAAGCTCAATTCTTCTGCCGACGGCTACATTATGGCAAGTGCCATCCGCAACAATATGAACCGATATCTCAATAAGTTAAGTGAGGGTTAATATGAACGAAGTGTATGAGTTCGAAGACGAAGCCGGCTCGACGCCAACGCTTGTATTTTCCGATTACAGTAACAAAGTGTATGGCAAGCACCTCAGTTCTTATGGGGAGGAGGGTGCGCGAAAAACAAGGAGTGCCGCCCAAAAGGTGTTGAGCGATTCGCTTCTGCAGGAAAAGGATCCGTCAAAAACTAATAATGTTCTGTTGGTCGGCAAAGTCCAGTCTGGCAAGACTTCTAATCTTGAAGCGCTTGTTGGTCTTGCCTTGGACAATGGCTTCAACTTGATTGTCATGTACGGTGGTTATGACAATACCCTGCTCAAGCAGACCGTTAAGCGTTTCCGCAAAACCATGGATTCACCTAAAGACACCGATGAGGAAGATGATCTTTGGGACCCCTCAACTCCGAATATTTTCACCACGGACAGCAAAGATGAGCTTTGTATCAACAATTTGACGGCAGACACCATACGATCTTTTCTCGATGAGGGTATACCTGTTTTCATCATCACAATTAAAGATGCACGACGTATCAGAGGTGTGAATGAGAAACTCGACAATTTGAAGGGTTACCCCATACGATCTCTTGTTATTGACGACGAAGGTGATCAGGCGTCCCTGAATAACGTGAAAGATAAAGCGAGTGATGCATCGGCCACCTATGCCGCCATTCGCACCATGAAAGAAATTCTCGACGACCCGCTTTATTTCTCGGTTACAGCCACGCCACAAGCGAACATTTTCTTGAATTCGTTAAGCGCTTTGCGGCCTAATTCCGTCCATCTTCTTCATCCGGCCAGAGGTTATTGCGGGGCTGACTTCTTCCATCTTGAGGACCATGGCATTATCTACACCGTTCCAGATGAAATGGATGACGCGAGGGATGATAATCGAAGCCCGGAATCGCTCAGATTTGCGGTTCGGCACTTTATTATGGCTAGTGCTATTCTTAAATCGCGGCAGAGAGGCCAGAAGCGAATGCATACGCACATGGTCATTCATGCATTCCGAGAGGTCGATACCCACTCATTGATTTATCAGTGGATTGCCTCCTATATCGCAAATATTAAAGATGCTATTGAGGATTCCCTGCTAGAGGGATCTGACGACGCGCGCACGTTGTTCTCTGGCGTGTACGACAAATGTTTCTCGGATGACGTGAAGCGAAATGTCCCCTTTGACGATCACCTATTGCAGCTCATGAGTGACGTGCTCAACGATACGGGCATTGCGCTTCATAACGGCCAAGACCGAGGAACACGCGAAATCATCAAATTCAAAATCCATCAGATTTATATTGGCGCTCAACTTCTGGAGCGTGGAATCACCTTCGACTGTCTGCTAACAACCTACTTTACTCGCTGGCCAAAATCTGATGGCAATATGGATACCAATCTTCAGCGAGCTCGCTGGTTTGGCTATCGATCAAAGTATAGCGACTTAATAAAGCTGTTTACGACTGAGACCATTGCCGACGAGTTCTCCTTCCTTGCGGAAATGGAAGATGACCTCTGGAGGCAATTCGGCGAGGTCGAAGCTGGTGAACTGCCGATTGACGAGATCGTCATTCTTGCGGAGGATTCGAAACAAAAGCCCACCAGAAGGGCTGTTGCGGATTATTTCTCAATCTACACCAGAGAGTGGCTCAAACAGCGTTACCGCACGTCGAATAAGAGCGAAATCGAGCATAACAATAAATGCGTTAGAGACTTCTTGTCCGGACTAACTTTTGTTGACAAGTCTTACGCGAGAGATGATGGCAAGCCCAGTTGCCAAGAGGCCCTCTGTTCTGGACGACAGGTTGCAAGACTCATGCATAGTCTTGAGGGAATCTATATGGATAATTCTTTTAGCCAGATCGAAGTCGAAAAGGTCTTAAAGAGTGTTCCTACGGTTGCCGTCTTGCTTATGACACCGGGGAGTCGCGTCAGACACCGCAGTTTCTATTCCGCTGACAAAAGAAATGTCATCAAAGCTCTGCACCAAGGTCGTACTGATGACGGTGTGAAATATCTTGGTGACAAGCTGGTAGTCAGCGATGTAGCACAAGCCAGTATTCAAATCTTCAATATTTGTCCCGAAGTTGACGGGGTTGCCCTTGAAGACGAAACGCAATATATGTTTGCGTTATATAGGGAGAATGACTTGAAGAAAGGCTATGCTGGAGCATGATAAGCAATATGGACTTCGATGGGTATCCCTGTGATGGACGCGTTTATCTCGTGCGCGTTTTGAGCGCACGAGGGGGTTTCTATGTGTGCAACGGAGAGCCGATTTACGCAGAGAAGGTCGGAGAATCTGCTCAGAGCAACAGTGCGGTTGAGACTGAATGCCTCCAATTGCGGCTCGGTATCAGGCTGAGAGTTGCGGAAGGTGACCATTTCTTTGATATCCAGCGATTTGATATGATTCGTTTGACCAGCTTCCAAAACGATAAAGAACTCGCTGCCTTCATAGACTTATGTGCCATGCATGCCAAGGGAAGCACGGCCCTTTCCTTCGAAGAATTCTTCTATTCTCTCAACGGTCTCTTCAGGCCCCTGCGCGGACAGCGATTTATCAATGCGATGGGACTTTACGGCGAACTGGCGCTGATTGATGCGGTTCGAAAAACAGGAATCGACCTTGATTTTACGCGCTACTGGCAATTGGCTGGCGAAGAATCAAAATATGATTTTGCTCTCGAAGCGAGCAATATCGAAGTTAAGGCGGCGTCTACTCAAAAGTTGAACGTCCATATAAAGCACGCCCAACTTTTCAGTGAAGATGCGAACTATCTTGCCGTAGTTCTTCTTGAGAGGGTTCCAAATGGAGAAACGCTTAGACAACTCGCTGCGCGGCTCACGAAATACGAGAACTGTTTTACTGACTTCCGATCGCAGGCAGAGCTAGCAAAGCAACTTCTTAGAGTAGATGAAAAAGGACTCGAAACGGCATACCTTGTTCGTGATATACGTTGCTATCCGGCCAAGAATATCGACTTCTTTAAGGATATTTCAGACCGTATCCATGATTTGAGCTACCGACTTGATCTTGCCGACCTCGCCTGGGAGAGCTTGCATGAAACCCTCAGCAAAGTCTTGACGTGACGACGCGTCGAGTCCGACGCCTTAACCAAGTTCGTCGAGCAGGGAGGAATTGGCATTTAAATCCATGCCGAAAGCTTCTGCGACAGATCGAGCGACCTCAAAAGCCATCTTGGGAGGAACAGCATTACCGATTTGGCGATAGCGGGAGCACTGCGAGCCGTACCATGGCATATCCCGGGGAAATGTCTGTATGGCAGCAGCTTCCTGGACTGAGATGCGGCGAAGTCTGACCGGGACGTTGCCGATAAGGTTGCCGCCGTTTTGGAGCTTTGCGTGGTATTCTTCGACCCATTGGGGGGCACCGGTTTCAAGCGTCTCCTGGTCGATTATTGGCGTTCTATTCCCGCCCATTGAAGCGGGAAGCGTCGGTGCGGGCTTGTTCAAGTTCATTGGACGCCCCTGGCCGTTGAAAAGCATGCCCGCAAACGGCGATGGACGGAGTACGGGATTTTTTGCCGCAGTAATCTTTGCCTTGCAAGCCTGGTCGTTGCCCGGCTCTCCAAGGGGAGGCAGTTTGCGTAGGGCGTCGGCAACGCTCATCCATTCTTTGACTGTCGGTTTGGGGTAATCGTAATCGATGCTATGGTTTTTGACTCCGACGAGGAACATGCGCTCTCTCGTCTGGGGCACACCGTAGTCGGCGCTGTTCAGCACTTCAAGGTTGGTTTTGTAGCCGATCTCTTCCGCCTTCTTGCGGATATCGGCGATGGTTCCCGCCCAGCGCTTGTTCTTGGCGAGAGCTTTAACATTCTCCATCACGAACACCATAGGCTGGATCCTCTCAACCATAGCGAGAAAATCGAAGACGTGACGAGAGCGAGGGTCGTTCGGATCCATCTTTCCTGCGACCGAGAAGCCCTGACAGGGCGGTCCACCAATAACTAACTCCGCCGAGCCTTTCTCGGGTAGCTCCTCGACTTCTCTGATGTCACCGGTGACTATCCTGTGGTTCAATGCTTTGCCGGTCTTCTTCGAGATAGCGGCCATTGCGGCGGCGTAGGTCTTCATTGCATCTGCGTTGATATCGTTTGCGAACACGGGGGTGAACCCAGCGGCGATGAAACCGAGGTCGAGACCACCAGCTCCCGAATAAAGGCTGACGAAACGTTTCATTAAGAAAATCCTCCTGAAAAGTAGAGCTCATTCCATATTGGAATGAGCTCATGGGATGATATCATATATGGGTATAGACTGCGACCGGAAAGGGGTTTTCGTGGACGACTTCAGCCTTTCCCTCGGACGGCTCGTCGCTGAATGGCGGAAGAACTCGGGGATTTCGCAGGCGGCGCTCGCTGAGACGCTGGGCACCCAGCAAGCGTCGATATCGAAACTGGAAAATGGCTCCAAGCGAATGACCGTTGTCGAACTTTCCCGGGTCCTTTGTGCCTGCGGACTGACTTTTGGCGCGGTGAGTGATGACCTCGACGGTCTTCTCGCGCATGAGCCGCAACCTTTATGGGAGCGAGTAGATGAGTAACGCGACAAACACATCGGATATCCGTGAGGTACTTTCGGCGGCTTCGTTGCCCATCGACCCTAATTCTATGGACGACGCAGCGAAGCTGGTCGCGGACTATTACGAGAATGCCCCTGAAGATATCAGGATTCCTATTGAGGAGATCCCCGATCGCTTCAGCGAGATGTGGGGGTTTTGGCTGGAGAACTCCGATAGGCCCTCGAAGGAATTGAAGGACGTCGTTCGCGTTGCGGTCGGCGTTGATCACGGGATGAAAGAGCTGGCAAATAACTACTTCAAGCTCGAGGAGAAGCTCGAGAAGAAGCAGTTCATGAAGAAGGGCCACGCAATCGCCTTGATTGGCTGCGCTCCTCTTATTCGCACCCTCGTCGTGGAGCAGCATCTCGGCCTCGACAGGATCAGAGCCATTCTCAACGTCCCCACTACAACTATTGACGCAATCAATGCTGTAATTAGCTCCATCGGAATCAATCCGCCCTTCAGTTCTGAGAGAATCGTGGCGATACATGAAGCCGACGTTGCAGACGTGGCCGCTTTGTTCGGTGATACAGAACCCGGCGATGCCGGAGATACATTCAGAGGCCTCCTCGGGTCTTTCTCAAGATGCGACGTACTTGCCGACGATATCATCGAACTTGGCCTCATTCCCTTCGAGCCATATCAGTTTATGCTCTACTTCGAGTTACTCACGCTTGAGATGGTTGACAGGTTTCCCGGTAGGGCGATCTACGAGTGCGCCCCTCGCTCGAATAATGTGAAGGCTCTTTGGAACTCCATGTACCACCCCACTCAGGAGAATCCATATCTCAACAATGCGAAGTCCGTTTACTCACTTGATGAGGCGTGGGCCGAGACGAAACTCTCCCGCCAGACCGGGAACGGTTCGATCGTGCTTGCCGACGCTTTCGACATTCTGGCCGAGTTGCCCTACACAACGAGAAGGCGCGTTGCGCATGTCATTCGTTGCTATTTGATTCTCATTGCCGACTCTCGGCAGGTGAAGACGCCTCTGGAGGCGATTGGCTGCGACTCCATTAAGGCTTTCATCGAATGCGTTGGCGCCGCGAATAGTTTGACAAAAGGCGTCCTTGACCAACGCTTGGTGGACTTCCTTACTCGTTGTATCCATCCAGAAGAGGGCTGGTTCGCGAGAGGTCTCGGTTCTTCTGTTAATGAGACTAACGCCTCGGGGCGCAAATACGGTGATGTTGAGTACCTGGAACTTTCAAACCGTTCGCATATCGAGGCGTACGAGGCCCATGGAGGGAGTTTGCGAGACGAGTACATACAGGCGCATATCAACTCGCTGCACGAAACCGTGCTATATCGTAAGCATCAGGCGAAGCTACGTAACGAACCCTACGATGCGACTGTTGGTGTCACATACGTCGCCCATGACATCTCACGACTAGTTAACTTCCACGACGGCTATGCTGAGGAGATCGAGGGCGTTCCGTTTGAGTTCCGATTCATGACGTATTTCGACTTGCTTGATGTCGCCGGCGGCATCAATGCGGTCGCCGCAGACTTGCCGGGTTTTGATAAGTTGATTCATCAAAGGATTTCGAGGCTCCCCGATGCATACACGCTGAAGCGACGCTACCAGGAGATTACTGGGCTTAGGTATGCTGAGTAAAGAGCCGGACAGCGCTCCGCCGTTTGCCTCAGGGTTGGCCCCCGACGGTAAAGGCGGTAAGGCACCTGTGGTCAATTTCACTCTCGATGTGGATCCGCCGGTTCGTGAAGATATCTACGAGTATTTTGAAGGGGCGATTGATTAATGGCAAACGGGCGTTACTCCGATTGTGGCAACGCCCTGCCTGCCTCATCCTAAAATAGCTCCTCTGCCTCTTTCGTCAACTCGAACGCAAGGGGACGCCTTGACCTTGCTTCGATTAGGCCTTTGCCTTCAAGCGACTGCGTATATTTGCGTGCGGTTTGCGCGCTGCAGCCAAGATAATCAGCCATCTCATGGATAGACATATTGCTGAATGCACCGAACAGTTTCACTTGTAACATCAAGTACAGAACCGCACATTCTTTTTCTTCCAGTTCGGAATGAGCAAGGTGATATTCCTTCAAGGCATTCGTAGCGCGCTCAAGATCCATAATACTGCTGTCGAGCCTATCGAGCATATCGTCTTGCGCGCGGTCTATAAACTCCAGAATCATAATCACAAAAGGCGTCGCATCACTTCTGTTCAAACGGTTTTCAACCGACCTAAAGCCGCGGTAATAGGCGCCTTTGTCCTCGGCGATCGTCCGCGAAAGCGAGAGCGCGGTCGAAATCGAAAGAACCTTGCTTAAATGCAGAGCCAGCAGATATCTCCCTGTTCTTCCATTGCCGTCGTAAAACGGGTGAATATACTCGAACACGTAGTGGAAAATAGCAGCGCTATAAAGCCCCGGCATCGCATCTGACCTCATCAGATTAAGAAGCTTATCTACGTATTCGATGATGGCGCTTTCTGGATTTACACCCGTGTGCACGCTTTTCCCGCTGCCGATAATTTCGACGGAATCCTTTCGAAAGATTTTTCCATCAGAGGTTTCATCTTCGCTAAGCTCGCCATCCATAATGAGGTCGTAGATTTCGCGGATGTCTTCCGGAGAAGCAGGCTCTTTATGGGATTCGTCGCTGATTTGGAGATACAGCCGAGCAAATTCCCTGAACCGTCTGAGTTCTGGGCTTTGGTCGTTCCTCTGGATGCTTTCGAGAACTTCACCGATTTGTTTGCGTGTGCTATGAATGCCTTCGATTTCATTTGAGTACACAATCTCGTCCATGATGAGATCGCGAACGAGAGAGGTATGGGCAATGGCGGGGAGGCGCCTCAGCATGTTGGAGACACGCCTCTCTTTCCTAAGGATGCGCTCCGTGAGCAGAGAAAGCTCATGAGTCATGGTCAGAAAAAGCTCGTGTCCACTGGTGATGAGGCCGGTCCTAAAAGTCGACTCGGCGTTGAATCGCGCTTGGTATGCCGCTTCGAGTTCGGAATCGCCATCGTTGCCGGCCTTATGGTAGATTTTCGAGAGCTCGAGATAGTTGGACATGTTGTTTGCCTCTTGTTTCAATTGAGCCTTAATTTGAAATATGGACAATAATAAAAGATGGAGAAGTCGAATCGAGTTCTTATCTTGAAAAATCGTGATTTTTCAAGATAAGAGTCAGTAATCAGAAGTCTTATCTTTAAAAATCGCTGAAATTAAAGATAAAACTTGGGAATCTAGGCGTTCTTTCCAATTGTTGGGAATCTTAAAGATAAGAAAGGCCCTTGTATGCTGTTCATAGTCTCTCCTGCTAAGAAGATGGTGGATGCATCCGATGCGTTTGCGTGGCGAGATTTGCCGCGGTTTCTTCCGCAGGCGCGCGAGCTGCTGGGCGCGTTGCGGGGCATGTCGTACGAGGAGCTCAAGGAGCTATGGGCGTGCAGCGATGCGCTAGCTCAGCTCAACTTCGATCGCGTGCAGCATATGGATTTGGGCGAAAACGCGGATAACGGCGCCTCTTGCATGGGCGGCAATGCGGACGACGCTAAGCCGTTGGAGGCAAGGGCTGAAGCAGAGGGCGCGGCGCGGAACGTGCTGCCTGGCTGGCAACGCTTCCTTACGCCGGCCGTCTTTTCCTACGAGGGCATTCAGTATCAGAACATGGCACCGCAGGTCATGACGGCGGAACAGCTTGAGTATGTGCAGGCGCATCTGCGCATTCTCTCCGGCTTCTATGGCGTGGTGCGTCCGTTCGACGGCGTGACTCCGTATCGCCTGGAGATGCAGGCGAAGCTTTCGATGCCGCGTGAATCGAGCGGCGAGCCGACGCGTAACTTATATGAGTTCTGGGGCTCGCGCATCTATGATGCGCTTTGCGATGACCTGGGTGTTTCGGCTTCTCAGGGTACGAATGCTGCTGCGGGCGCAGAGAGTGACGCTTCGTCGACGGACGCCAAAATCAGCGTTGAGTCGTTCGCTCAGGCTGACCGCGCCATCGTCAACCTTGCGTCCGTCGAATACGCCAAGGCGATTGAGCCGTACGCGAAGGTCGCTGCGAAACAGGGCGGGCCGCGTTACGTTACGTGTCTCTTCGGCAGCATGAAAAACGGCAAGTTCGCGCAGCGCGCGACCGAGGCCAAGGCCGCGCGTGGCACCTTCGTGCGCTGGTGCGCCGAAAACGCCATCGAGCACGTGTCCGATTTCCCTCGTTTCGACGTGGGTGGCTATCGATTCGACGAAGAGCGCTCCGATAAAGACACACTCGTTTTCGTGCGCTAGACGATTGTCGCTGGTAACGGCATTTGAGCGAGTGGGACACTTTGCACGCAGGGCGCAAAGGCCGTCCTCGAAAAAAGCACGAGATCAAAGCTCTTTTTGCAAGAAGTCTCGGAGGTGTGGTACAGCGAATTCTACTTTACCTCGGCCCGCTGGCTGAATAACGCCGGCATCGATTAGACGCCTGCGGTACTTCTGCGCATAATCGGTCGTCACGTCGAGGCGGTCGGCGATATCGCCTATCGCGCTAAGCCCGTCATCTTGGGCCATCGCTGTGAGGAATTCTCGGTCCTTCTCCGACAGCGCTGAAAGCGTGGTTTTGCATACGTCGTTTTCGAAATCTACTCGAGCAGCATGCGTTGCTGCCTCTAGGACGTCCTCGTTAACTTCGCCATCTGACGCACGCAAGACAATATTGTGCCCAATAAGCTGAAGCAGATAGGGGGATCCCTGCGTGCTTTGTGCTGATTGAAGGCGCAAACTCGAAGAGATGTGAATTCCCAGTTTGCGAAATGCCTGGTCGTAAAAGGCATCTACATCGCTTATCGCGAGGGGTGGAAGCGATACCTTCCGTGCGCGATTAAGAAACGTCAGCACCTTGTCGTTAAGAGTCGCCGAAACTGCTCCCGGAAGTCCCGCCATGACTAGCGCAATATTGAGCCGCTCGCCAACAAGCTCCTGATAGGCGATGACGAGCTGACGGATTTCGTTCGAGTTTGCCTGCAGTTCATCTACAAGAATAAGAATGCCATGTCCGTGCTCGGTGAGCTTTCGGGCGAGCTGGGCCAGTTTGAACTGGAAGCTCTTTGTTTCTTGGACCTCTCGGCCGAACTCAAGTCCGGCGGAAGAACCGAGTGCGCCAAGGGTTCCGCCCGTCAGATGAGTACGACGGCGTTTTACGTATCTCTCTCCGTCTTCCTGTATTTTTTCGACGATGCGCTCAAGCATTCCCTCGGATGTTACCGTTGGCGTTGCAACAACGAATCCTGAGGCAGAAGCCCTATCGGCCAATTCCCAGAGAAGAACGGTTTTCCCGCTTCCGCGTTGCCCCAGAAGAACCATCGCGCGGTCTCGATTGCCGGGCTCACTTTCGAGCCCATGCATGAACTCTCGAATGATGGTTTCACGCCCGACCAGATAAGAAGGCCTATTCCCAAAAGAAGGAGAAAAAATCGTATCAGCTACCACGGCGTCCTCCTGAGGTTTTCCTTTTTTTCCTATTCTTTCCTTTTTTTCCTTTTTGTCAATTGGGGAAGCATCGGTGTCTTTGGATGACGTTATGGCTTCGCGGGAAACGCTCATCCCATTTTTGTGCATGAGCTCGCTCTTTTATCGTTCTCGGCTACACGTACACGCGCTCCATGGTGTCGAGGCAAAGACAGCCTAAGGGGCCGCCATGGCCGCAGCCGCAATCGATGGCGATCATGCCAGGTGCCACTATGATGCTGTTCTCGCTTGCGTCATTGTCGGCTGCATGAATGCAGATCGAGCTCTTGGTGCCCATGCGAATACCGAGGTCTGTTTGGCTATTTACGCACATGTCGCCGGTTCCGGCTCCGACTCCTATACCGTACTTCTGACGAATCTTTCGCGTGGGCGTATGTCCAAACACGACTGTTTTATCGGGGTAATACCGTTTTCGCACGTCATGCCTCACCCATAGAAAATCGTGTAGGTCGTATTCCTCGAGCGGTTTTTCAGGGGCGAAGTTGTCCAGCCCCGCATGCACAAGCAAGTACGTTTTGTCGCGCACCTCGATTTCTTCGAACGCGCTCATGCCCAGGATGTACGCACGGACCTTCTTGCGCTCAATTGCGTCGAGTCGGCTGAGCTCATCGGCCGTTGTCTCGCCGCCATTGGCCATGTAATTTGCCAGCATAGCGATGGCGTTGCTGCTTTGATCAAGGTCGTTGACGACTTCGTCGGTCAGATGCGCGAGCAGCATAGGCAGCACGCTCATGAGCATGAACTCGTGATTGCCCAGCAGGTGAATCACGTTAGGCATATCCGCCATCTCAAGCAGCGTTTTGAGGCCCTCGGGCCCGCGGTCTATGGTGTCGCCCAGCACGTAGATGGTATCTGCCCAGGTGGGCTTGATGGTATGCAAGAGTTCTTGCCACTTGTCGTAGCGGCCGTGGATATCGGAGACAACGTAGATCACGAGTTCTCCCTTCGTCGGGGTTTCGCAAAGTGTAGCGCACGACGATGGGAAAGGGGTGCACTTGCTCGCATGGGCATGGACCGCAGGCTTCATGCGTCGGCAACGAATCGTCAACATTGCATGACGTCGCGGGCGGGCGGGTTGACACCTTCGCGCGCGTGGCTACAATCACGTTTTAGCACTCGGAGTCTTCGAGTGCTAATTTTTGGAACGAAGTCGAAGGGCGAGCAAACTCCGCGAAGCGCACCGGTCGCGTACAAAGCGGCAACCGTCGCGTGTACGGCGCCAATCCGCTTGCCTGGCGTGCGGTAATCGCCGCGAACCCACCCGAAGGGTTGCGAGGTGCCGCCCGTCTCTTCGGCATGCATACGCGTTAAGGAAAGAAGGACCTGAGCCACATGAAAAAGTTCAAGACAGAGAGCAAGAAGCTGCTCGACCTCATGATCAACTCGATCTACACCAACCGCGAAATCTTCCTGCGCGAGCTCATCTCCAACGCATCCGACGCCGTTGACAAGCTCTATTTCAAGAGCCTGACCGATTCCGATGTGAGCCTGGGCAAGGACGAGCTGACCATCCACGTGTCTTTCGACAAGGATGCCCGCACCGTCACCGTGTCCGACTCTGGCATCGGCATGACCAAGGACGAGATGGATAAGAACCTGGGCACCATCGCGCATTCCGGCTCGCTCGAGTTCAAGTCCGAAAACGCCGAGGCCCAGGGCGACGACGTGGACATCATCGGCCAGTTTGGCGTGGGCTTCTACTCCAGCTTCATGGTGGCCAAGGAGGTGCGCGTGGTGTCGCGCGCGTTCGGCTCCGACGAGGCGTGGGAGTGGAAGAGCGACGGTATCGAGGGCTACACCATCAGCGAGACGACCCGCGAGGGGCACGGCACTGACGTCATCCTCACGCTCAAAGACAACACCGATGAGGACGATTACGACGCCTACCTGTCCGAGTGGGGCCTGAAGAACCTCATCAAGAAGTACAGCAATTATGTGCGTTATCCCATCACCATGGAGTGCTCCAAGACGCGCCAGAAGCCCAAGCCCGAAGACGCCGGTGACGACTACAAACCCGAGTACGAGCACTACACCGAAACGGAAACCATCAACTCCATGGTGCCCATCTGGAAGCGCAGCAAGCAGGACGTGACTCAGGAAGAGTACAACGAGTTCTACAAATCCGACTTCCATGATTTCAGCGACCCGGCGCGCACGATCAAGGTGCATGCCGAAGGCGCGCTGACCTACGACGCGCTGATGTTCATCCCCAGCCGCGCGCCGTTCGACCTGTACAGCAAGGACTACAAGAAGGGCCTGGCGCTCTACAGCTCCAACGTACTCATCATGGAGAAGTGCGAGGAGCTTCTGCCCGACTACTTCAACTTCGTCCGCGGCGTGGTGGACAGCCAGGATCTACAGCTCAACATCTCCCGCGAGACCCTGCAGCACAACAGCCAGCTGCGCGCCATCGCCAAGAAGCTCGAGAAGAAGATCAAGGGCGAGCTCGCCAACATGCGCGACAACGACCGCGAGGCCTATGAGAAGTTCTTCGAGAACTTCGGCCGCGGCCTGAAGTACGGCATCTACATGAGCTACGGCATGAACAAGGGCGAGCTGGCCGACCTGCTGCTGTTCTACTCCGCCAAGGAGCAGAAGATGGTCACGCTCGACGAGTACGTGGACGCCATGCCCGAGGGCCAGGATTCCATCTTCTACGCCGCGGGCGATTCCGTCGAGCGCCTGGCGAAGATGCCGGTGGTCAAGGCCGTCATGAACAAGGGCTACGACGTGCTGCTGTGCACCCAGGATGTGGACGAGTTCTGCTTCCAAGCCATGCAGTCGTACGGCAAGCCTGCCGTCGAGGGCGAGGAATTCACCGAGAAGCCGCTGAAGAACGTGGCGTCCGGCGACTTGGGCCTTGAGTCCGAGGACGAGAAGAAGGCCGCCGAGGAAGCCGCAAAGGAGGCCGAGAGCTTGTTTGGCGCCATGAAGGACGCACTAGGCGACGAGGTGACCCGCGTGGGTGTTTCTACGCGTCTGACCTCGGCCGACGACGCGCCGGCGTGCATCACCACCGAAGGTCCGCTGTCGCTTGAGATGGAGAAGATTCTCTCGCAGATGCCCGACGCCGGCGACGAGATCAAGAGCCAGCGCGTGCTTGAGATTAACGCTCAGCATCCGATCTTTGCGACGCTCAAGGCCGCCCAGGAGGCGGGCGATGCCGACAAGGTGAAGACCTATGCCGGCCTGCTGTACAACCAGGCGCTGCTGGTAGAAGGCATGCCCGTGCCCGATCCGGTCGCCTTCGCCAACCAGATCGCCAGCTTGATGAAGTAGGTTCGGGTAAGATTCAGCTACTACGAAATGCTGATTAAATAAAAGGCCCTTGCGGTGTGAACTGCGCCCCGGTTCTTGGACTGGGGCGCAGTTCGATGTCGCAGGGGCCTTTCTTGTTGCGGGTCTAGGGAGGGGACGACCCGCGGCGGGGATATCGAAAATTACAAGTCACCGGCGAGCTTGCGTGCGACATGGCGACCCTGGGTTGAAGAGCGGCCCGAAGCGACTCCAACGATGTACTCGGGATAGTTGCCGCTGAAGAAGCTGCCCGAAACATCGCCGGCTGCGTAGAGACCTTCGATGGGCGCTCCGTTGATGTCAAGCACCTGGCAGTCGCCGTTGATACGGAGGCCGTCGATAGTGGTCAACAGCGTGCCGCCGAACCACAGGCCATAGAACGGTGCGGTGCGAATGGCGGAAAGGCGATACGCTTCTTTGCCGTAGTCGTCATCGACCTGGGCATCGAATTGCTGGTTGTAGCGGTCGACCTGTTCCAGGAAGTTGGTCTTTGCTTCGCCTTCGAAGCCCAACATGTCGGCGAGTTCCTCAATGGTGTCGGCTTTCTTCAAAAATCCCGCGTCGCGTGATGTTGCGACGAATTCCTCGACCGGCATGCCAGCTGCCATCATCTGGTTGGCGAAGGCTGAGCATCCGATGGTCGAGAATCGAATGATGTCTTCGCTTGCATTGCCGTCAAAAATCTGGCACCACACGCCGCCGGGCTGCTGACCGGCTTGGAAGCAGAATGTATCGTAGGGTGCCGATTCGTTGGCGAAGCGAACCCCGTTCCGGTTCACCTTCATGAACGGCTGGCTACCGATGTTTTCCTGATAGATAGTGCCGGGGAATGCCGCGTCATCCCCCTCACCTACATAGCCACAATCGACGCCAACTTCTACGGCTCCGCGGTCGAAAATCATAGGTGCCGCATCGGGATCTTTCACGCCACCTGCCCATATGCCAGCCTTCAGGCCAGTACCGTTGTCGGCCGGGTTAAAACTTGATGCGGTGCAGCATCCGACGGCAGCTGGCTGCAGGGCATTCATCATTACTGGGTTCGCAGGATAGCCACCCGTAGCGAGCAGCGTATTTTTGGCATTGATTTGCACATAGCCTTCGGACGTGTTGAAAATGGCGCCCATCACTTTGCCGTCTTCATGGACGAGCTTCACCAATTCATAGCCGAAATGTACGCTCTCAGGTGACTTTTCTTGAACAAGGGAGAGCAACACGTCGTTGCGCATGGGTTCAGAATATGGGGTGAGCCAAACATGCTGCAGCACGGGGAGCATGTAATCGGTACCGCCGGTTTCGTGGTCGGCTGGCATGTCGACCACGACCTGCTTGCCGACTGCTTGCATTTTCGGATCGATCCAATCGAACAGCTCGGCCGATTCGTCAATCCAAACTTTGATGACGTCCTGGTTGCATTTGCCCGATGCGTAACGCGTCAGCTCGTTGAGCAGCTTCATGCTGTCAACTTCGCCGCCTTGCGCCAACGCGGCTTTGGAATTTACTATGCCTAAATATTCGCGAGTCTCGGGAACCTTGTCATTTTTCTCGGCAAGAATGAAGTTCATGCCGAGTTCTGCCGCAGTGCCTGCGGCGCACATGCCAGCGGTGCCCGCGCCAATTACGAGGAAGTCAGTTTCCTCAGTCTTCGTGATGTCGCTTTCGGCGATTTCTGGCTCGGCGCCAAGCCACGAGGGGCTAGCGGAGTCGATGACGTCCGCGTTTGACGTCGACTCGGATTTGCTCGTGCTTGACGAAGGCGAGCAGCCGACGAGACTCGCGCCTGCTGCGGCAACCCCAGTAAGCGCTGCGCCCGTCAGAAAGCTCCGACGTGAAATACCGCTCCTCGAAGTACTTTCAGTTCCCATGGTTCCCTCCTTATGCTTAATGCATGTATACGATGCAGCCCTTAAGCTACGCAGCACACACTACGAAAAAATCGGACCGAGAACGTCACCCTGGTATCGTGAATATAAAAATGATTCAATGACCAGGAAAAATAACATGTATAGAGAAAAAAATAGCCCCTAGAGGGTGACCTTTTTGAAAGACCTAGATCCCGTATTCCGATACACTTTTGTTGATTGTTGGGAGGGTTGTATATGGAGCTTCAATTTAAGGGAATTTGCGAAGTCCAAAGTTCGTCATCGCGGGATTCGGCTCGCGTATGTGCCGCCTTGGCACTCGTGTTATTTTCCTCCTATATTTTGAATACGTTCCTCTTTCCGCCCATTGCGGGGGTCTTTCCTGTGGCGCGTGAAATTACGACATACGGTGGTGTGGTGTTCTCGGTCGTGGTTGCCATGGTGGCATGGCACAGGCCGTCGGCAATGAACGAGACGATTTGGACGACTGCGGTGTTCGTCGCAGGCGTTGTTTCGGCGAGCATGCTTTCATGGGGCACGGTATCAGCGAATGAGACGGCGATACTCGCGGGAAGTCCCCTTGGCGGAATCGCGGGAATCTGGCTTTCGGTGCTTGTAGGCGCTGCTCTGCCAAGCCTCGCTGCGAGACAGGTGCTCCTTGTTGTCCCGGGCGCTTTTCTTGTTGACTATGCGGTTCGCATGGGCGTGATGGCAGCAGGCGTTTTTCTTGATGTGCCGTGCGCATCGATTGCGTTCATGGCTTCGCTCGTCGCGAGCTATGTGCTTGTTCGCCCTCTGGCCCGCAAAACGCTTTGCGCGATTCACGATTCCGTGGCTCCCACGGTGCTTAATGTAACGAGTCCGTCGTCGTATTTGCCGCTTTCGAGTTTTGTGTATGTGGCGGTTTTTCTGTTCAGCGTAGCTTGCGGGTTTGCTGTTTCAGGAGAAACGCAGCGCATGGAGCCCACTTTTACACTGGCATCCTTTCTGCCCGTAAGCATAGCGTTCGTTGTTGGTGCAGTTCGTGGGGCTGCATCATTCGACTCGGTGTACAAGGCTGCCGCTTTGCTTGCGTTCGCTGGCTTTCTTACTGCGCCTTTGGTTTTCTTCGAAAACGCCATGCTTGGTCGACAAATGAACGCAGCGTTTCTCAACTCGGGATCCGATTTGTTTTCGATGCTGCTGTATTGCCTAGTGGCTGTTGCGGGTGCGCGCAATAGGTTGGGTGCTGTGTCTGTTGCGACGACGGCTTTCGCAGTGCAGTGGGTGGGTATTGGTGTCGGTGCTCCTATTGCGCAGGCTGCCGCACGCATGGGCGAGACCACTCCAGCCGCTGCGGCATGGGTCACCATGGTAATAGCCTTCGTGTTTATAGCGTTCAACTATATAGGAGCGGAACGGTTTAGTTTTTCACGCGCAATTGGGGGAATTGTGCCTGCGCATGTCGATTGTCTTGAAGCTCAAGCTCCGGCGGAGCGTGGCGCCGATTACAAACTCAAGCGAGAAGTGCATGCGGATGATACGGCAACTGGTAATCGTGCCAATGCGGCAGTAGACGGGTTTGTCCCTGGCTGTTGCGGTTGCGATGCTGGGCGGCAAAACGCTGCTAACGAAGATTTTTTGCCGGCAACGAAAGGAGAGGATTTCGAAAGCGCGTGCTCCTCGGTTGCCGAGCGATTCGGTCTGACGGCGCGTGAAGCCGAGGTTTTTGAGCTGCTCGCTCGCGGACGAACAAGCCTAATCATTCAGGAGAAGCTTGTGCTTTCTCACAATACCGTGAAAACGCATGTTCGTCATATCTACGCAAAGCTCGACGTCCATTCTCAACAGGAGCTAATCAGTATTGTCGAAAGAGAGTACGAGGTTGTGAAGTAGATAGCTGCGGGATACCGTTCCCGATCCGGTAGCCTTCGCCAACCAGATCGCGAGCTTGATGAAATAGGTAAGCGCGATAAATGCGGCAATCCCAAAGGCCCGACGGACATCCGTCGGGCCTTTCCTATAGAGTAAGCCGCGGTTTGGCATCGTCGATAATGCGGCGAAATTCGTCTAGCATATCTGCGGGTAGCGAACGCGCAAAAGAATGGCAGCTATCCTGGATGACGTTGGACATCCGCTCCTTTTCACCGATGACCCACTCGGACGGCACCCCGATATCTTCCGCGAATTGCTTCCAGAAGACCGTTATTCCCATACGCCACTTCCTCGTTCGATGGTGGCGATGTCTAGGCCTACGCTGTTGGCTATTTTGAGCGTAAGGCCAAGTCCGGCACCGGGTTTTCCGCGTTCAAGCTCGCTTACGAACCGAAGGCTGCACTGATTAAACTCGGCGACTTCTTGCATCGTATAGCCAAGCTTCTTCCTGCGCGCGCGAATGGCTTTCCCGATATCTTCGGGGGTGTAAGCGATTACCGGTCTCATCATGGATTGCGATTGCTCCTTCTATATTTTCCCAATCGGGATATTAACCAAGCAACTATTTCCAATTATCACGAACGGGCTAATTTCCGATTTGTCCAGTATGAAACTCAGGCTGCACTACTTTTGCTCGGTGGTTTCCTGCATCGTGTATGGCCTTGTCTGCTGTAATAAAAGGGTAGTTGGTTTTTTCGCCATGCAAAGCGAGGTATGGCGAGCGTAGCTATTTACTGCTGATTGTGCCTTTCTGCATGCGTTTGATGTATCGCTGCGTATAAGGGCAGGCGGCGATACAAGCGCCACAGATGAGGTCTTGCTCCAGGCCGCGTGACACCTGCTCCATGTGGGCGACGCATGCCTTGAGGTCCAGCCGATCGTCGCGGCTGGAGCCTGCCCGCCAGAGCATCCCTTTGATAGCGTGCCCGGGGCAGGCTTTGGCGCACTGCATACAGGCGCCGCAGCGCGGTTCAAGCATGGGCTTTGCGCAGTGCAGGGGCGCGTCGGTGAGCAAGGTGGAAATGCGCACGGCGGGGCCGTACTCGGGCGTCACCAGAAGGCAGCTTTTGCCGATCCACCCCAGGCCTGCAAGGCATGCCACGGTCTTATGGGGGAGCAGCGTTTCATAGCGATTGATTTTGGTCTTTCCCGCGCGGGCCTTGGTGAGGGCGAACGCGCGGTATCCGTGGCTGGTCAAAAACCGCTCGCCTGCCAGCACGATCGCATCAAGCTGCGCATTCAGATCGCGATATGCCTGCGCGTAAGCGACGGTCGGTGCCTCGCGAATGCCCGCGACAATTTCGGCCGGCACAGGTACGGCAACGGATATGCCCACAGGGTAGAAAAGGGGGTCTTCGGGCGCGCGCTCATTCGCATGGTTGGAGGAGCTTCGTTGCGTCTGGCCTGCGGACGCAGAAGCAATATCGCGTAAGTCGGCCACCCCGACAAGCGCTGCGCCGCTTCCTGTCAGCACGGATTCCAGCTCTTCAAGAAGATTGGTTGAGCCGGTACCCTGCGTGTTCGCGACGTTCTCCATGCTCGTCTGCCTCCAAACCCAACTGCCCGACATGCAATATATTGCAGTATGCAACATATTGCAGCATGCGGGCCTCGTTTTTGGGTGAGTGATAGAACAGAATCCGATTTTGCAAACCCCCGCATCCGTCGTTGCCATAAAGAATGTGCATGATGAACCAGACGCTCAACAATCCTCTCAATTCAACAACTAGGTAACATGAAAAATAACTTGTGAGATAAGTTGACAATGAAGCACTTAGATTTTATATTGTCAATCGTGCAGAAAGGTTAAGCGCCTTGAATGCACGAAGAAACAGGTAATAACAGTCGGCGGGGGAACCCGCCACGTGAGGCCGCTTGAAGCGGGCGCCGGGCTAAGAGGCAGGGCGCAGCGCCGGGCGGTCTCGCACGAAAGAGAGGACTGAGACATATGGGCAAGATTCTGGGTATCGACTTGGGCACCACCAACTCCGCCATGGCAATCATGGACGGCAACAACCCCGTCATCCTGGAAAACGCCGAGGGCGACCGCACCACCCCGTCCGTGGAGGGCTTCCGCAAGGATGGCGAGCGCGTTGTGGGCAAGCAGGCTAAGAACCAGGCTGTCACCAACCCCAAGAACACCATTTCTTCCGTCAAGCGTTTCATCGGCCGTAGCTACGATGAGACCGCCGAAGAGCGCAAGACCGTTGCCTACTCCGTGGTGAAGGGCAAGGACGGCCGTTCCGTCATCGACATCGACGGCAAGGATTACACGCCGGAGGAGATTTCGGCCATGGTTCTGCAGAAGCTGAAGGCTGACGCTGAGGCCAAGGTCGGCGAGACCATCACCGAGGCCGTCATCACCGTGCCCGCGTACTTCAACGATGCGCAGCGCCAGGCCACCAAGGACGCCGGCAGGATCGCTGGCCTCGAGGTGAAGCGTATCATCAACGAGCCCACTGCTGCTGCTTTGGCCTACGGCCTGGACAAGACCAACAAGGATCAGAAGATCCTGGTGTTCGACCTGGGCGGCGGCACGTTCGACGTGTCCATTCTGGAGCTGGGCGACGGCGTGTTCGAGGTTCTGTCCACCAAGGGTGACAACCACCTGGGCGGCGACGACTGGGATCAGCGCGTCATCGACTGGCTGGCCGACAAGTTCAACAGTGACCACGGCGTTGACCTGCGTAAGGACCCCATGTCGCTGCAGCGTCTGAAGGAAGGCGCCGAGAAGGCCAAGATGGAGCTGTCCAGCACCTCGCAGACCAACATCAACCTGCCGTTCATCACCTCCATCGACGGCGTTCCGCAGCACCTGGACTACACGCTGACCCGCGCCGAGTTCGAGCGCATCACGCGTGATTTGCTCGACCGCTGCAAGCAGCCTGTCGAGGGTGCCCTGAGGGATGCTGGCCTGACCTCCAGCCAGATTGATGAGGTTATCCTGGTGGGCGGCTCCACCCGTATGCCCGCCGTGCAGGAGCTGGTCAAGAACATGACCGGCAAGCAGCCCAACATGTCGGTGAACCCTGACGAGGTCGTGGCCATCGGCGCGGCCGTTCAGGGCGGCGTGCTGGCCGGCGACGTCGAGGGCATCCTGCTGCTGGACGTCACCCCGCTGTCGCTGGGCGTTGAGACCATGGGCGGCGTGATGACCAAGATGATCGACCGCAACACCACCATCCCCACCCGCAAGACCGAGATTTACTCCACGGCCGCCGATAACCAGACGTCCGTCGAGATTCACGTCCTGCAGGGCGAGCGCCAGATGGCTGCTGACAACAAGACGCTGGGCCGCTTCCAGCTGACCGGCATTCCGGCCGCCCGTCGCGGCGTGCCTCAGATCGAGGTCACGTTCGACATTGACGCCAACGGCATCGTGAACGTGTCCGCTAAGGACCTGGGCACCGGCAAGCAGCAGCAGATCACCATCAGCGGCTCCACCGCTCTGTCTGACGACGAAGTCGACCGCATGGTCAAGGACGCTGAGGCCCATGCCGCTGAGGACGAGGCTCGTAAGGCCGAGATTGAGGCTCGCAACAACACCGATTCGCTGGTTAACGCCACCGAGCAGACCCTGTCCGAGCTGGGCGACAAGGTTCCCGCTGAGACCAAGCAGGCCGCCGAGGACGCCATCAAGGAGGCCAAGGACGCTCTGGCCGGCACCGACATCGAGGCCATCAAGGCTGCTGGCGAGAAGCTGCAGCAGGCCGGTTACAAGCTGGCCGAGGTCGTGTACAGCACGCAGCAGGCTCAGGGTGCTCCGGGCGCTGCCGGCGCCGCCAACCCGGCCGACGACGGCCCGATCGAGGCTGACTACGAGGTCGTGGACGACAAGAACGAAGGTAAGTAATCATGGGTGAGAAGGACGACGAGAAGAAGGTCGCCCCCGAGGCTCGCGAAATTCCCATCGAGGGAAGCGACGAAAAGCAGGAAGGGGCCGCTGCCGCCAGCGACCCCAACCCCCAGGCTGAGGATGCCGC
>NZ_CALUMA010000002.1 GCF_944321625.1 uncultured Slackia sp. | reverse complement strand
AGTGTTCCGGCGTGATCGTCATCGACTGGAAGCGATGCTCCATGTACGCATCGTCGAAATTCTTCGCATAGAACTCCTCGACCGGCGACGTGGGCTGGTAGCCCGATTCGCGCTGGTACCAGCAATCGAGCGCCTCGAGCGTCATGACGCCGTTCACCAGCATCAAGGCGGCGCAGAGCGTCGTGACGCCGTAGCGCGCCTTCCAAGGGATGAGGTTGATCAGCTTCAGGAGCCACGGCAGGCACAGCTTGATCCACACGCAGCCGAGGGCGCCCCACATGCACATGAACAGGGCGCTGGTGCGTCCGTGGAAGATCTCCGCGATGGGGTCGGGGAACAGCCCGAAGATCGTCGAGCCGGTGTAGTCCCACGCCACGGCGCCGAACGCCGTCTGCATGAACCACGACACCGCCGCCTCGAACAGGCCGCCGATGATCGCGCTCACCAGGAAGATGACGACGAAGTTGGACTTGTAGAAACGGTTGAGCGCCACGGTCATCAGCACCGCGCCGAATCCGTAGATGGGTGAGAAGGGGCCGAACAGCATGCCGGCGCGATCCTGGTACACGCCGGGGTCGACGACGACCATATGGTAGACCGTTTCGATGACCAGGCCCAGGAAGCAGCACACCACGAACACCCAGAACAGGTTGAAGAAGTCGAGCTCGATGAACCCGCGGTCGCCCTTCGCGCGCCCGAGCGTGCCTGCCTTCGCCTCGCGCTCCAGCTCGGCGTCGCGCTCGATGCGCTCGCGACGGCGCTCTTCGCGCAGCGTGGGATCGACGGTGACGGAGATGATGGTGAGGATGGCCAGCTGAACGCCCGCGCCGATGAGGTTCTCGCCGAAGCCGTGCAACATGATCTCGATGAGCGTGCCGACGATATTGATGGCGATGAGCGCGTAGGCCATCTGGGCGGCATGGCGGCGGCGGTTGCGCAGAAGCGAGATGCCGAAGCCGATCATGGCGACGGCCTCGATGCCCATCAGCACGAACTGGATGACCGTGAGGATGAACGTGAGCGAGGCGTTGTTGGATCCCGCGGTCAAATCGATGACCTTGGCTGTCGACAGCACCGTGATCGTGATGATGAGACCCAGCACGATGGCGGCGGAGACGAAGCAGTACAGGCCGTAGATCCGGTACAGCACGGGGATCTTCCCCTTCGGTTTGTCCTGCGCATCGGAGGCGGGCTGTGTGGCGGGATCCGGCTGCACGCTGGTTTGGGGTTCCATGAGGTTCCTTTCAGTTAATGTCGCCTCATTGTAGTCGATCGAAGAGGGAGGCTGCCGCCTGAAATGCCGAGTATAGAGCGATCGGGAGCGCCCGCACCCTGGAGAAACATGCTGCGTTTGGCAAAAGTTACATTCGAGGCCTTCATTTTGGACAGTTTCAGCAGGAATTTACCCTTTGGGTTTTTATAAAGTTGCCGACTTACCTCGTGTGAAACAGTCGAACTGGGAAAACGCTCTCCTTCGACGCGCTGCTTTTCGTCGCCAGAGCCGGACGCCTCGGTGTTGCCGCTTCGATCGGCACCAGGAAAACGCCGCCGAGCGCCTCACCGCCGAGCGCCTGCCGCATGAAAAAGGCCCATCGGAGTGAAATCCGATGGGCCGTTGGGTTCATGGTGCCCCCGGCGCGATTCGAACGCGCGGCACCCGCTTTAGGAGAGCGGTGCTCTGTCCCCTGAGCTACGGAGGCGTGCCGTGTATTGTAGCACGAGGGGCTGCCGTCCGGGAGGCTCCGGCGGCGTCCCTCGCGGATCAACGCTATTCGCCGCCGGAGTCATCCTCGCCGGACGACTGGTTCTGGGCGTAGATGGTGACCGTCGCGCCCTCATCGGCGGATCCCTCCGGGGTCGTGCTGGTGACGAATGCGCTGTCGGGCATGTTGTTGGCGACGTACACCTGGAATCCCAGGCTCTCAAGCTGGTACACCGCATCCGACACGCGCCATCCCACCAAGTTGGGGATGGGCACCTGCTCGGGCTCCTGCGTCGCAGGGTCGGGTCCCGCGCTCACCACCAAGTGCACTGTCGCGCCGTCCTTGGCGAGCTCGCCACCGTTGGGCGTCTGGCTGATCACCTGGCCCTGGGGCACCGAATCGCTGTAGGCCTGCTCGGAGGTCACGTTGAACCCGGCGTTGGAAAGCGTCGTCGTGGCGGAACCCTCGCTGGAGCCCACCACGTTGGGGACCTCGGCCCCCTCCTTGCCCAGCGACAGGTAGTACGTCACCACGGAGTTCTTCGGCACCGAGCTCCCCGCGGAAGGCTCTTGGCGCGCGACGTGGTCCTTTTCCACCGAATCGCTGTATTCGGCGGTGCCCGCCGTCGCCTTCAGCCCGACCTTCTCCAAGGCGGATCGCGCCTGATCGGCGGTCATGTTCGAAAGGTCGGGCACGGAGACGGCGGAAGATCCGCTCGACACCACCAGGTTGATGCGCGAGCCCTCCTCGCGCTTGGTCCCCGCGGCGGGATCCTGGCTGATGACGCTGCCTTCCTCGACGGAGTCGTCGGAGCGGCTGCTCACGTTGCCCACCTTGAAGCCCGCCTCATCGAGCATCTGCGTGGCCTGCTCGAGCGATTTGCCCTTCACGTCGGGGACGGGGCTGCCCGATCCCGACCCGCCGCCAAAGATGGCGAACGCGGCGATGGCGGCAACCGCGATCACCGCCACCACGGCGACGATGATCCCGATGGTCTTCTTGCTCGGGCCGTTGCCGCCCGAATCGGCGCGGTAGGAGGTCGATGCCGCCCCGCCGTAGGAAGCGCCCTTCGCGCCGGCGGCGGGCATGACCGTGGTGGCGCCCGTGCCCGCGACCGCCATGCCGGCTCCGCCGATCATCTGGGTCGGCGCCCCGCTCATGCCGCCGATCACGGCGGTCTGCGCGCCGGTGAAGCCGCCGAGGTTCACGGGGCGGCCGGCAAGGAAGTCGTTGAGGATCTGGCGCATGTCCTGCGCGGTCGCGAAGCGCTCCGCGGGATTCTTCGCCATCGCCTTCAGGATGATCGCCTCGAGCGTGGGGTCGATGTCGGGCTTGACCTCGTGCGGCGGCAGCGGGGTCTCCTGCACCTGCTTCATTGCGACGCTCACGGCATCGGGGCCGTCGAAGGGGAGCTTGCCGGTGGCGGCTTCGTACATGACGACGCCCAGCGAGTAGATGTCGCTTGCGGCGGTGAGGTCTTTGCCCTGCGCCTGCTCGGGCGAGATGTAGTGCGCCGTGCCCAGCACCGAGGCCGTCTTGTCCATGGTCGAGTTCTTGGCGCGCGCGATGCCGAAGTCCATCACCTTCACGTTGCCGTCGGGCTGGACCATGATGTTCTGCGGCTTGATGTCGCGGTGGATGATGTCAAGGCCGTGGGCCACGGACAGTGCCTGGCATACCTGGCTGCCGATTTCAGCGACCTTGCGCTGGTTGATGGCGCCGCGCTGCTGGATGGCACTCTTGAGGTCGGTGCCGCGCACGAACTCCATGACGATGAAATACGTGCCGTCGTCCTGACCCCAGTCGTACACGTTCACGATATAGGGGCTCTGCAGGTTCGCGGCGCTTGCCGCCTCCTGCTTGAAGCGTGCGGTGAATTCCGGGTCGGCCGCGTACTGCGGGAGCATGACCTTCACGGCCACCGTGCGGCCGAGCACCTGGTCCTGCGCCTTGTAGACCTCGGCCATGCCGCCGATGCCGATGCGCTCGGTAATGCGGTATCTCCCGTTGAACACCCTGCCTATCATCTTGTAGTCTCCCTCGTCTAAAAGCTGGCTTGCTGCGTTTATGCGACGTATGCCGTCTATGGTTAAGCGGGATGCCGCGTGATGCGGCTCCATCAAGCTTCGAGTGCGATAGCTAATCGTACCGCATTTACATCAGTCCCTGCACTTCAAGCGCTGTTTCCAACACAGTCTTCGCACGCGGGCTCGCCAAACCGCTCTCATCCTCGGTGTCGGCGTTGACGCCCTGCTCGATAATCACCGCGACAACCACGCTGGGGTTGTCGGCGGGTGCGAAGCCTACGAACCAGCTGTCGTCGTACTCCTTGCCGGTTTCGGCGGTGCCGGTCTTGCCGGCAACTTGAACGCCATCGATGGCGGCGGCATAGCCGGTGCCGTTGTTGACCACGCCTTCCATCATCTCAGTGATTTCGTCGGCGGTGGAGGCGTCCATGACCGCGCCCAGCGACGTGCCGCTGCCCGTGAAGGAGCGTTCGCCCTGGGCGTTGTACACGCCGTCCACGAAGTAGGGCTGCTGGAGCACGCCGTCGTTGGCGATGGCGGATGCCACCATGGCCATCTGCATGACCGTTGCCTGCGGGCCCACGGTGTGCGTGCTGCTGTCGCCTACCGCCTGGCCACATGCCGCCCACGCGGTTTCCCACGTGCTCATGGCATCGGCATCGCCGGTGAGGCTGGTGGTAAGCGGAACCTCCAGGTCAAGGTCCTTGTTGAAGCCGAACTTCTGGGCGGTGTCCATGAGAGTTTCCGCCCCCAGATCGACGCCGATCTGGCCGAACGCGGTATTGGAGGAAACCTCGAACGCGCGTTGCAGGCTCACTTCGCCGTAGCCCACGTCGCCGGCGTTGGTCACCTTGGCGTTGCCGATTTCCATAAACGCAGGCGCGTCGATGACCGAATCGGCATTGGCGACGCCGTTTTGCAGCGCGGAGGTAAGCGTGACCATCTTGAAGGTGGAGCCCGGCGCGTAGAGCGCGTTCATGGCGCGGTTGATCAGCGCACCGCCGGAGTTGTCGGTGCCGTCGGCCGCGGCGGTGAGCAGCTGGTCGATGTCGGCGTTGGAGTAGGTGGGGGAGCTGGCGCTTGCCAGCACGGCGCCAGTGTTCGGGTCGAGCACCACCACGGCGCCCGAATAGCCTTCGAGAACCTGCTCGGCGACCGCCTGAATCTTGGAGTTCAGCGTGAGCGTGACGTCGTTGCCGGGCTGCTGGATGCCCGCTGCGGCGTTGATCACGTCGGTCCAGCTGGCGAAATTCTCCTGGCCCTTGAGCGTGTCGTTCATGGACGCCTCGATGCCCGAGGTTCCGTATTGCTGCGAGTAGTAGCCCACGACGTGGCTTGCCATGGTGCCCTGCGGATACGTGCGCGCGTAAGTACCGTCGTCCTGCTTGACGCTTTCGGCCAGAACCACGCCGTCGTACGTGCTGATGGAGCCGCGCTCGGTTTCGGCCTCTTTCATCAGGGTGTGGTTGTTGCCAGGATAGCTTTGGTACTCCTCGGCCTTGATGACCATGATGTAGGTGAGGTTGGCCACCAGCAGCGCGAACATCACGGCGAAGGCGATCATGGTGCCTGTGAGGCGTTTGCCCAAGGCGTAGCGTCCCAAAACGCCCGTCTCAGCGGCACGGCCATGCGCACCGTGCGCTCCGATGGGCGCCATGCGGCCGGTGCCGTCGCGCATCTCGGACGTGAGGCCGGTGCCCTCGTCGCCGCAGCGCAAGAGCAGCGCGATGCCGATGAAAGCGGCCAGAAGCGAAGAGCCGCCCTGGCTGATGAAGGGCAGGGTGATGCCGGTCAGCGGAATCAGGCGCGTCACGCCGCCTACGATGATGAAGGCCTGCAGCACGATGGTCACGGTCACGCCCACGGCGACGAACGAGCTCACGTCGCTCTTTGCACGCGCCGCGGTGGCAAAGCCGCGCACCGCCAGGCTCAGGTACAGCAGCAGCACGGCCGCGCCGCCCAAAAGGCCGGTCTCCTCGCCGATGGCGGCGAAGATGAAGTCGGATTCTACGACGGGGATGTTTTCGGCCAGGCCGTTGCCCACGCCAACGCCGAACAGACCGCCGTCAGCAAGCGAGTAAATGGTCTGGCACAGCTGATAGCCGGTGTTCTGCGCATCGGAGAACGGGTCGAGCCAGGTATGCACGCGTACCTGCACGTGGCCGAAGAACGTGTACAGCACCACACAGCCGATGGCGGCCAGGCCGAAGCCCACCACTAAGAACAGCTTCTTGCCGCTTGCCACGTACAGCATGACCAGGAACAGCACGAAGCATACCAGCGCGCTGCCCAGGTCCTTCTCGAACACGACCACGCCGAACGAGATAGCCCACATGATGAGCAGGGGCATGAGCGTGGCCGCGTCGGGCAGGCGGAATCGTCCCACGCGCACGGTAAATACGCTCAGCATCTCGCGGTTCTGCGCCAGATACGATGCGAGGAATATGACGATACAGAGTTTCGCAAGCTCGCCAGGCTGGAAGCTGAAGCCGCCCACCTGGATCCAGATGCGGCTGCCCAGCTCCTCGTGGCCGATGACGGGCAGCATAGGCATGAGCAGAAGCGCGATGCCCGCGATCATGAACGTGTATTTGTATTGGGCGAGCTTATCCAGGTTGCGTACGATAGCAAGCACCACAACCATGAGAGCGATGCCTAAGAACAGCCACATGACCTGGCGCAATGCCAAGTCGGGAGCCAGGCGGGTCACAAAGGCTATGCCAATGCCCGAAAGCGCGAATGCGATAGGCAGGATGGCGGGATCGGCGTTTTTGGCGAAGAAGCGCGTAGCGATGTGCGCCGCCACGAATGCGCCGAACAGGCCCAGCGGCACCGCGAGCGATTTGAGGGAAAGCGCCGTGCCCTGGTTGGTGAGCACCATGGCGAACAGCAGCACAACGAAGGGCGCTGCCAGGCACAAAAGAAGAAGTTCGGTGTTGCGGCGCGTCACGAGGCATCACCGCCTTCGGAAGAGACGGGGGTGTCGGGGTCGGTACTGGAATCTGAGGGCGAAGAGTTATCGGCGCTGGCGTCGGAATCCGTTCCCGATGCGCTTGCCGTGCTCCCCGCGTCGGAATTGCTTGCGAGGTCCTGCGCCCCCTCGCTCGAAGCCTGATCCTGGGCTTGTTCCTGCCATGTTTTAAGGAGCGCTTCGGCGTCCTCCACCGAATCGGTGCGGATTCCCTCCTCGGAGAGGCGCGATACGGTATTGGGAGGAAGGTCGAGATCGTCGACGGAAAGCCCCGTCACACGTTCGGTCTTCCAGGTCTGTATGCCCATGAAATCTCCGGGGATGCCGCGGCAGATAACCACCTCGTCGCCTTCGAGCGTGAGGAATGCGGCGGTATTGAGGTACGCGTTGCCGCCCACGACGGCTCCTGCCAGCACGGCGATGAGCGCCAGCACGGCAATGACGGCGCCGATACGTCCGCGTCGGCGCTCCCGGGCGATACGCTTCTCCGCTCCCGCGGCGACGTCCACCACGATGGCGGTGATGTTGTCGTGCCCGCCCGCGGCGAGCGCCTCATCCACCAGGGTGTCGGCACATTTCTGCGGGTTGCCAACGCGGATGAGCGTGCTTTCCAGCAGGTCGTCGTCCACCATGCCGGAAAGGCCGTCCGAGCACAAAAGAAGACGATCGCCATCCTCGACGGTCATCTCGTATATATCGGGGAGCGTGTTGGGGTCGGATCCCAGGGCGCGCGTAATCACGCTGCGCTGGGGGTGCGTCTTGGCTTGCTCCGGGGTTATCTGGCCGCTCTCGATGAGGTCGGCCATGAGGGAGTGGTCGCGCGTGATGGCCT
>NZ_CALUMA010000001.1 GCF_944321625.1 uncultured Slackia sp. | reverse complement strand
GCCCGTTCTACAGCGTTGGCGTCCGCGGGGAAGTCGCGTTGGGGTGCGAGAAGCTGGGGCTTGAGCCTGCCGACATCAACCAGCGGGTGAATGACGCAGCACAATTGTTCGACCTCGCGCCACTGCTCGATACGAGCCTCTTCGCACTCTCGGGCGGGCAGAAGCAACGTGTGGCGTGCGCAAGCGCCACGGCGACACTGCCAAAACTCATCGTGCTCGATGAACCGTCGTCCAACCTCGATTTCGAAACAATCGCCCGGCTTCGTGTGGCAATTGCGCATTGGAAGAAATCAGGGGCAGCGGTGCTTGTCGCTGAACACCGCATACACTATCTCAAGGACCTCGCCGATCAGGTAATCTATCTTGACGAGGGGCACATCGCACACCGATGGAGCTGCGAGGAATTCGCGCAGCTCGATAGCGCCGATCGCGCAGAGCTTGGTCTGCGTTCGCGCAGCCTCAACAAAGTGTTCAGACTTCCTCAATATACGGAGATCGCACCCGTCGCTCCAAGGCATCCCGATGGAACGGACGATAATCTAGCACCGCAAAAGACGCTAAAGTCCGAAAATGCCTCAATCCGTTTCGAGAATCTAACGGCTAAATATCGGAAGAACGGAGTGCTTGAGCGCGTTCTCGACGTGCCGTTGCTTGAGCTGCCCCAAGCGAGCGTCACCGCGCTTGTCGGTCCATGCGGCGCCGGTAAATCCACCTTTGCCGAAGCCGTATGCGGTCTCAATCGATGCGAGGGAACCATAGAAATCGACGGTGTGCGATTGGGGAAGCGCGACCGTCGCCGTCGATGCTTCATGGTTATGCAAGATGTGAACCACCAGCTGTTCGTGGAAAGCGTGCTCGACGAGGTGCTGCTCGGCATGACGGGCGAAAATCGAGAGCAACGCGCACGCGACATCCTACGCGACCTCGACCTCGATGAGTTCGCAGCCGACCATCCGCTCTCGCTGTCAGGTGGACAGCGCCAACGCGTGGCGATTGCCCAGGCGCTCGCCACCGACCGACCCCTCATCATCTACGACGAGCCCACGAGCGGCCTCGACCTCGCCCATATGCGCCAGGTCGCCGACACCGTTCGTCGCGTGCGCGACCGCGGCGCAACGCAAATCGTCATCACGCACGATCCAGAATTCGCTCTTTCATGCTGCACACATGTCGCGATAATGGACGGGGGTCGCATAACGGATGTCTTCCCGCTTTGCAAAGAAACCGCCGGTCGCTTTGCCGACCTCTTCCTCGAGTATGAACGCATCTGCCGGAATGCAGATACAGGCAATCTCCCGCAAACCTCACCCCTGTAAGCAGAAAGGATGCGCCGTGACCGTGTTCGATATTCTCGCCAAGCGAAACGCCGACAAGCTGCGCGCCGTCGGCGCAGACGGCGCATCCGTTCGCTACCATCTTCGCATGAACGACGGTGTCGTAGGCATCATCGACACGTTCGAGCTGTTCGATGGCGTGTCCCTCATGTTCAACAGCATCCCCCGAGGAAGCGCCGAATGGAATGACATCGAGCCACGTGAGCTGCAAATCGACTGGTGCCTGCGCGGTAGATTTGAACTCGAAACAGCAAACGGACGGTCGATTCGCCTCAACGAAGGTGAGCTCGCTTTCCACGACGAGCGCATTCGTAAGCGCATTATGTCGTTCCCTGCGCCTCTGTACACGGGCCTCACACTCAGGATTAATCGGTTTACCGGAGCCGCATCGCTCGCCCATGCCCTTCCCGAATGCAATACCAGCCTCGACAAGCTCACCCGCAGGCTCACGGGCGAATGCGGATGCACGATTTGCGCGCCCGATCCCTCGATGCGCGCACTCCTTGCATCGTTTTGGGATGTCGACGAGAGAGCATCCCTCACGCGGCTGCGCTTCAAAGCGCTCGAACTCGTCGCCCTCATCGATGCGACACCGCGCCTCTCCCCTCGCACCGAGAGCTATCAGCAAAAAGGCACGATTGAATCGCTTGAGCGCGGCATGGAACTCTTGGAATCAGGCTATGAACAGGAAGTGACACTACGCGATGCCGCAAACGCAGCGAGCATGAGCGTTTCGTCCTTCAAAGGGCGGTTCGTCAAAGCATTCGGTATCTCACCCATGGCATACCGGCGCCAGTGCCGACTCGAGCGTGCTGCCCAGCTGCTCGAAACCACCGACAAGAGTATCGCGCACATCGCGCTTGCGGTGGGATACCGCAACCCGAGCAAGTTCTCCGCCGCCTTCGCCTCAACGTTCGGACATTCACCTTCGGAGCATAGGGCACGACGCCGAAGCAGCCGGTAGCTAACGCCCCTGCCGTTCGAGCCATGCGATTGCCACGCCGGCATGCAGGGCGGCGCCGATGGGTAGGCTCGCCTCGTTGAAGCGCGCCTGCGGATGATGCTGGCCGAAAATCTCACCCTCGTCCATCATCACCGCGCTCATCATCTCCATCGGATGACGCGGCGCAGCGCCGGCAGGCGTAAACACAATCGCACCATCATCGAAAAAGCGGCCTTTCGAATGGAAAGGTCGCTTTTTTTCTGCGCGCGTTTTACAAATAAGGTAGCCTAGGCGTTCACATCGGTGAACTCAGCGAGGGGGATGCGGCGCGCCTCGCGACGCTCGGGGTCAAGCTCGCGCGGCTGGGCGTAGCCCGCCACCAGGATGTTGATGGGCTCCACACCCTCGGGCAGATTGAACTCGCGCTTGGCAACCTCGGGGTCGAACGCGCACACCCAGCAGGTGCCCAAGCCCAAATCGGTCGCCTGCATCATCGTCTGGTCGCACACGATAGAGGCGTCGATGGGGGCAGAATTCATGTCGTCGTAGGAGCGCGTCCAGGCGACATCGGGCTTGGCGCACACGACAAATGCGAGCGGCGCGCCGAAGATGCTGCCATCGCGCTCGAAGCGCGGCTCGCACAAGGCGGCCTTCGCCAGTCGCTCGGGCGTATCGCACACCACCACGCGCACGGGATGGTTGTTATGCGCCGTAGGTGCCAAACGACCCGCTTCCACGATCGCATCGATCTTCTCCTGCTCGACCGGGCGCTGCTCGTAATGGCGCACCGAATAGCGCTTCATCGCCAGATCCATGAATCCCATAATAATCTCCTCTAAATCGGGACTGCACTTATATACGGTGTATAGATTAACGTATCTGCAGATGGTTCCTCGCGCCTTCTACATTTCCCGAGCATCGTCGCCCGTCACAGCCTCGGCCATCTCGGGCCCAGCTTCCCCATCAACCGTTTCGTCGAAGGCGTCCGAATCGGGGCGCTCGCCAATGGGTTGGTCGGCACGTTCCTCCTCGACGCGCCACGCATCGTCAGGGACCTCATCGGCGGAAAGCCCGTCGGCGGAACCCGCTTCAGCAGACGGCCCATCTACGAGCAAGGCGCCACCGGCCTCCCCTTCGAGCGCCGCGCGAAGGAACTCTGCGTTGCTTGCGCGCAGCGCATCGAGCGCGACGCGAGCGTCTTCGGAAAGCTTCTTCTTGGGAAAGGCATCGATAATCTCGAGGTTCACACGCGCGTCGCAGATAGCGCCAAGGCCGTCCTGCATCTTCACCATGCGCTTGGCCACGGCGACA